>DOON01000298.1:7008-13112 GCA_003514865.1 Clostridiales bacterium | reverse complement strand
TGCTGCTTGCTTCATGCGCCGCAAATTCAAATGTAAATATAGATGAACCTGAACCAAAGGGGACTGTAACTGACAACGATCCTAAAGAGGATGCCGATTCTGAAAAAGAAAAATACACGGGAGAAATAATTGTTGACGGCTTTTATAGAGGGCGGATATATTTTTTGCCTGACAAGGAAACAAAGCAGCAACAGAGGTATCAGATACTGCAAAGCTTATATCTGTAAATTTTCTTGAATAAGGGGACTGAGTCCCCTTTATTTATTTATTTATTTATNNTTTTGGGGGGGGGGGGGGAAAGGGGTCGAAGCCGGGGGGGTTTCGGGGGGGGCGCGGGTTTTTATAAAAAAAAAAAAAACAAAAAATATATATTTTTTTTCTTTTTTTATAATTTTTTTTTTTTTTTTTATATTTTAAAAAAAAAAAGTTTTTAAATTTTTTTTAAAAATTTTTTAAATAAAAAAAAAAAAATCCCTTTTTAAAAAAATTTTTTTTTAAAATAAAAAAATAATTTTTTTTTTTTTTTTTCAAAATTTTTTTTTTTTTTTTTTTTTTTTTTTCCACCCCCCCCCCCCCCCTTTTTTTTTTTTTTTTAAAAAAAATATTTTTTAAAAAAAAAAATTTAAATAATAATATAATATTTTTTTTTTTATTTATTTATATAGCTTTGTTATTTAAACAGGTATCCTGTCATTGACATAGCTCCCATGATGCATTTGTCATTAAACACTACTGCCTCGTCTGACGCTTCGGATGCACCAAGCGCGTAAAGTAGAGGATAGTAGTGGTCAGGAGTATAAAATGTCTTATCTGCACTACTCCCCGCAGTATGCCAGTCAATAACCGCATCAAAATTTCTATGAAGAATATTAAATTTAATATAATCATCAAATTCCTGTGCCCATTCGTAGCCTCCTGCCATATTCCAGTTCACTAATGCAAGATTATGTACTACATTGCCGCTGGCAAATATGAGAACACCTTCTTCACGAAGCGCCTTTAAAGCCTCCCCCATCTCAAAGTGCTTTCTCGCCGGTGCATTGTAATTTACACTAAGCTGATCCACGGGAATATCTGCCTCCGGGTACATTTGGCAGAGCACAGACCAGCTGCCGTGGTCAATACCGAAACGATTATCAAAGATCAGGTGTTCACCGATTCTTGACTTAATTTTGTTTGCAAGTACTGGTGAACCCTTTACAGGATATTTGAGTTCGTACAGTTCCTCTGGAAAACCGTACATGTCATAAATAATTGCAGGAACCTCCGCATCAGAGGTACGGGTTTCTCCCGTATACCAATGGGTTGAGATTGCCAATATGGCCTCAGGCTTAGGCAAAATCTTGCCAAGCTCTTTCCATGTCCTTGTAAATTCATTATTTTCAATGGCATTCATCGGAGAGCCGTGACCGACGAACAAAACAGGCATCTTCATTGTATTACCTCCCTAAAATAATCTTATTGGATTTATTGCAAAACATAATTTAAAACAACATCATTGCCATTAATAAAATCTTCTATCGAAGGGCTTAGCAGCACATCCGGTGTATAGGTGTTGCTTCCGTTTATTTCATATTTAAAGCTCTTGCTGAATTCAAAATACTTTGTGCTGTATTGCACAGGAAGCTGTGAATTCGGCAGATAAAAAACCTTTACGTCTCCATAGCAATCAATTGCTCCGCCTGTAGGCTCCCCTACACAAACTGCATCCGGTACAGCATCCCTTATTCTGAAAATTGCAAACATACCGGAGGACATTGTTTTACGACCCACAAGCTGNNATGCTATCATTGAAATCTTTAAATTTCAAAGCATCCATATCTGCACACACATTGTACTCAAAATAAAGCGTCTTGTCCTGCAAATATTTATAATCATAATATCTTTCAAATTTACCGAGCATTTTATCGCCGCTTTTATTATCATAAAAATCAATTGTATCCTCAAAATTTAAAACAGGAACTTCAAATTCTTCTGTATCTCCGTCTCTTTCCACCATAAAAGTATGGGAATCGGCATTCTTTTCAATACCTGCGCCGTAAATGTAGGAAGGTATGAAATAATTTCCGAGAAGAAGCTTTAGCCAGCTTTCATTTTCATAGGCAATTTGCTGCTTCAGTTCATTTTTTATGATATCCCATGAAATGCCGTCGACAGATATGACTTTTGAATACATCATATCCTTTAAATTCTTGGTTGTATTTACAATATACATATCATCATTTATCACATAAAAATCAAGCGGGTATTTTTTGCCGTCCACATAGTTTGTCATAGTATGGGCATCCTTAATGGATGCAATTATTTTACCAAGCTCTGAAAATACCTGGTAGTTATCCATTTTATCAACGTTTTGCTCCAGCGTTGAAACCCTCTCTTCAAACTCTTCCTTGGTAATTACGCTAAATGGGTTCTTGTGCTTATTTGGAAGCTCCCTTTTAAAAAATTCTATATCTTCCTTCAAAAGTCTGTTTCGCTCACTGTCAGTGCTGTCTCCGTTAAGTATAATCTGTCTGTTTATACCGTTTCCGGGGCCTACATCAGCATGCCCGCTCTCGCAACCTGCAATCAATGTTATGGTTAATATAAATATTAAAATAACAAGATTTCTTTTCATAATTACCCTGTGATTCTTCATGCATACCATCCCTTCAATTACAATTTTCTTACATTCCTACCTGATACTGATTTCATTGTCATTATTATAACATTTAATACTGGCAGGGTCAACCGAGCAGGCAAAGTCCGCCGTAAAAGGATAATAGTTGGCACTGAGGAAGAAAATGTCCTAATGGTCAGTGAAGGAATCAGCGTTGTCGATATAAAGTCAGAGCTTAGCAAAAGACATAAATAACTGTCATTTAACGAATGCTCTGCCATATACTGACTACTGTAAACCGGTTGACATTTATGTTAAATCTTGGTATGATTAAGTACGAATTAATAAAGGTTGAGCTTAGTAAATGTTTAGCCTATTTTAATAATCTTTATTAGCGGGGTGTTATTAAACTTAGCATATTTTTTAAGGAGGATTTACAATGTCAGAATTAGGTGTAATAACAGTTGAAAAACGAAGTACTGTAAGCAGCAAAAATAACAAGCAGCTGCGCAGGGATGGATATGTTCCTGCATGCATCTCATGCAGAGGGAAGGAATCAGTTTCAGTTCTGGTTAAGGCAGATGAACTGAGAAGGGGCCTCAGCACATACGGAAGAAATGCGCTCTTCAAGCTTGCTATGGATGGCGATAGCTCGGTAACGGGAATGGTTAAGGATATTCAGTATTCCACAATCAACAGGGAAATGCTGAATGTTGATTTACAGCAGGTGTCACTGAATGAAGAAATCAGAGCAGATTTAACTGTAAGGCTCAAAGGTCTGGATACTTTGGAATTCAGAAAACTTATGGTTCTTCCACAAATGGATTTTATCCGTGTAAAAGGACTTCCACAGGATATTCCCGACGATATAGTAATTGATGTTTCAAATGTTAAAGGCGTTGAAAATATAAATATCAAAGACGTAGAATTCCCTAAGGGCATTGTTCCAGAAATTGATCCTGAACAATGTGTGATTTCAATAGTTGAAGTAAGACGAGGCAGCAGTGCTAAAGATGAGACGTCCGAGGAAGAAATTGAAGCTTAATTAATTATAAGAGGCCGACAAGTTGCGCTCCGAAAGGGCAAGTCTGTCGGCCTTATTTTTATTATTACTCTAAGGCTTGAATTCACACTCTTAACAAACCACGAAATGCCCTGCCGCTGTAGAAGGAAGGCGCACTGTTGTGATATATGAAAGTATGTCCGTAACGCCGGTCCGCAAATATGGCTCCTCCTAATTTCCTGATATCATCAGGAGTTTTCACCCAGCTTGACGTCTTCATATCGAACTTTCCCAGTTTCTGAAGCTCCCTGTACTGCTCCTCCGTTAAAAGCTCAATACCCATGGCGGAAGCCATGTCAATTACATTTCCCTCAGGATACACACCCTTTTTGTTTCTCTCTTCCTCACCTGCTCGGTCATAGCAGGTATTTCTGCGGCCTGCGGGACTTTCCGGAGAGCAGTCATAAAAAATATATTCCCCCGTTGCTTCGTCATAACCCACAACGTCCGGTTCACCGCCTGTTCTCTCCATTTCACTCAGCGACCAAAGCTTCCCTGAATCAGCCTCCAGCCTCGCCTGTACTTTAGCCCATTCAATGCCCTCATGAAGATTCATGTTTTTTTCAAAGCGTATTTTCAATAAATTTATCAGTTCCTCATTTGACATAATTTCCTCCCGGTATATGTATTATACTTTACTACTAATATACCCAGTATTTTAAAAGTCAAAAACTATTTTCCGTCATTAAACTTATTATTTGTCCTCTCATGTTCTCATATTCATGGAGCATTTTTATTGTACCGAAAACATGCTCGCTTCCCATCTTTTTCTCATCTTCACCTGAGCATTCAATTCCAAGTGAGCGTTTCAGACTGTATTCCAGCCATCCGAGCTTTGCTCCCCACCCTTTGTCAAATATAGCGCACCAGTCTGAATCAATTTTATCTGCAACATCCCTATATCCTTCAACAAATGATACAAATTTATTTTTATCGATATTACCGTTGTCCTCCGACAAATAAAGCGCTGTCTCCAAAAGGTCGTGCATGGGATGAATTACACCTGCCGCTTCCCAATCAATTACAATTGGTTTATCTTCCTGCCAAATCACGTTTTTAGGTTCAAGGTCACAGTGGCTTATAACAACATTTTTATCAAGCCGCGCAGCTGCTGAAATAAGAGCATTGTTTTTTTTATACAAAAAATCAATATTTTCTGAAAATAGCACTACCCAACTTTCATTTTGCTTTTCACCTAGCTGTAGGTAAAAATTCCAGTCAATCAGAGATTCTTCATGATACGTTCTGTCATCAAACACCAATTTTCTGAAATCAATTTTATGTATGCCTGCAAGAACCCGTCCGATTTTATTGCAATGATCAGTTGATAATTCATCGGCAAAAATGCTTCTTCCTTCTATCCAGTCAAACAGCATATAGTATTGCCCGTCATGTTTATGCAGAAAATTATTTTTAAGTATCTTTGCAGGCAGAGCCGGAACACACTTTGCCGCTGTCTGAGCAACCAGTTCGGAGTTAATCATATTCTGCTTTGCCTCTGGTCTCAGCATAACTTGAGGATTTAAAGCCTTGACTGCATACTTGCCCGTGAAAGCAGCAACAGCGCACATTCTGTGCAAATGCCCTCCAAAAACCTGCTCTGGTTCACCTATTAGCTTCCCTAAACCCAGGTGCTCACATAATTTATCCAACTGTATATTATATTCTTTATTCATATTTAACCTTCCGTTAAATTTAATCGACTTCTATACTAGTTGTAGCTATTTCAATCATTCTAATACTATTTCAACTTTGTCCATCTTACTATCTTTAACCACAGGCTCTGTATCCTTATACCATTCATAGGAGAGTCTCAGTCCTTCTGCTAGATCTATTGAACCATANNTTGCGGCTGTATAAATAAGTTTTTCCCATGTGACTGCCTCAGGATGCGTGATATTGTACGCCTGACCTATGGCTTTATCTTCAAACATAATACTTTCGATGAATTTCATCAAATCATCTATATAAATAAACTGCACCCTGTTGCCGCTGTCCGGAATCGGAATTGTCAGTGCCTTTTCCAGTCTTTCAAACAAATATATTTCTCTGTATAAATTATTTCCTTTTCCGTATATATAGGTAGGTCGCACTATGGACACAGGGAGGCCTTCATCCTTGTGCAATCTGAACAGATAATCTTCAATATCAAGCTTATCCATACCGTATTGCCCCCAATTTTCGTTAACCCCTCTTGCCTGCTCTTCATTCATATGCTCATTTGAGTGTTCGTATACCGAACCGGTGCTGATAAAAATATATCTTTTAAGTTTTTTCGTATTTACCTTATTAAGTAGATTTTCAACATCTGACAGGTCATAAGCTGAAATATCCAAAATATAATCAAAGGTTTCATCCTTAATAGCACTCTCCACATATGCTGCATCCCTACGGTCTCCCTTGTAATGAATCTGAATTCCACTGTAACCAGGGGTTCTGATA
>DOON01000298.1:0-6983 GCA_003514865.1 Clostridiales bacterium | reverse complement strand
ACCTTGCCTGCGCAGGAATCTTTACTTCAAAGGACATGACGGTAGATGAGGCTGTCTTGGAAGATTGCAAGGATCTGCTCAAACAGAAAGTCAGTCTTTTCTCTAACTTCCGAGGCACCGCACGGTCACCGATTGCAGCGCTGCTGGCAACCAACAGCATTCCGAAGCAAACATTAGAAAATGGTTTGCTGGTATATGAGATGCTGAAGAAAGATTTCTGGACATCTTCCTATCTGCCGCTTGCTGCAATGATTATTGCACAAATGTCTCAGCCTTCCCAGTATGAAGAAATAGCAGCGAGAACACGGGCAATCTACAACCTGATGAAAAAGGAGCATCCATTTCTGACGTCCAGTGAAGACAGTGCATTCTGTGGGCTAATGGCTCTTTCCCATAAGGAAGATGTTGCTATGATTGAGGATGCAGAGCAATGCTATAGCAACTTAAAGCCTCATTTCTTTTCCTCTAATGCTGTTCAATCACTCAGCCATGTATTGGCACTCTGTGATGGGGATTCAGATACCAAGTGCAGAAAAACAATGGAACTTTTCGAAAAGTTGAAAGATGCGGGACATAAATACGGAACAGATTATGAACTGCCAACATTGGGTGTTCTGGCAATGTCTGGTGGTGATTTGGATGAAATTGTTCAGGAAATCGCCGAGATTGATGCCTGGCTGTCCCAACAAAAAGGATTCGGATTTTTCAGCAGTATTACACGCAAGCAGCGTCTCATGTACGCCGGAATTATAGCACAAAAGGACTTCCTTAATAAGGATACTATGCAGGCTGCAGCGGTAAACAGCACTATTTCGTTGATAATTGCCCAACAGGCAGCCATGTGTGCCGCCATAGCTGCAAGCTCTGCAGCGGCAGCAAGTTCGTCATCATCAAATTAAATCAACGGCGGCGGCATATTCAGTGCCTCCGCCGTTTTAATTATAAATTATTTTCATTTTTCAATTCCCTTATGGCGTGCTTCACGGCAAGCTTAACTGTGAAATACAATATAACCGCAGGAATTAAAAATGTAAAAGGCAGTAATAGTTCTGCAAAACCTAACTTACTCATAGCTTATCTCCTTAATCTTTTACTATAAAATACCTTCTCTTTTTAATTCTTTTACAGCATGCTTTATTGCGGTTTTAATTACAAAATACAATATAGCCGCCGGAATTAAAAAGAATACAGGCATCAATATTAATTCCACAAAACCTATTCTCCCCATAACGTTCCTCCTTTTTTATTATAAAAGTGCTTCTACCACTTCCTCAAGTGTTCCGTGAGTAAATTGACTTATATCATAGTTATTTTTATTCTCGAGGTTAGTANNAACTACCAAGCCTGCCGTGATACCTATCTTTTCACAAACCATGTCCTCAAGCGTATTGTTTCCAATCATAACACACTCCTCAGGGCTCTTGTTAATCTTCGATAAAATGTCCTGAAAATATTCAATGCTTGGTTTGCAGTATCTGCTGTTATCAAATGTTGTCACAAGTGAGAAATCTTCAGGTGACAGCTGAATCCATGATAGCCTTGTGGCCACAGCTTCTATTGGAAACAATGGATTTGTAGCAAGTATCAGGGTATATCCCCTCGACTTCAAATTATCTATCAGCTCTCTCCTGCTTATTCCTTCAGGCACAATTTCTTTCACTTCATCAAATTCATTTTTATAAAATTCTAGGAACACGTCCAAAAGCTGCTCTCTCTTTACATTGAGCACCCCTTCGAACACTTCCCAAAAGGCCTCTTCGTTTGTCCTCGTCCCGTCATTTCCAATCATGGCTCCCATTCCTGCCATAATTGCCTTAATAAACGCATCCTTATCAAAACCCATGGGAATAATCTTTGCTGCAAGGCGGCTGAAGTAGCCGAGAATAAATTCATCCTGATCAAATGGAAGCAGCGTTCCGTCTAAGTCAAATAATACAGTATTTATCTTTTCTTTCATTTCCAACTCTCTTTCTTATCTTTAATTCAAGCCTGTGTTGCTGAAATTCATAATACCACAGCTTGTCTGTAAATTTAATATAAGCCTGCTAATCAAATTGTAACATACTTTTTCCAATTATTGTACCAAAACTTCCAGAGCTCAATGTTTTATGAATTAAATTATAAAAGATAACCTCAAAACGTCCTCTGTATAACTATAAATATGGTATTTTGCATTACTCTGTCGTGCGGTAAATACTTTTGTTTCAGAAGATTTTATGATATAATGTGAACAAAGCATCAAGTCGCAATAAAAATGGAGGTGTATGGTGAGAAAAATATTAATTACCGGAGCATTGGGTCAGATAGGCTCCGAATTAACGACAGAAATGCGCAGAATTTACGGTTCAGACAATGTTGTGGCAAGCAACAGAAGAATAAAGGAAGGGCATGAGCAGCTTATTGCATCGGGTCCCTTCGAAACAGTTGATGTCAATGATCCAGCTTCATTGGCAGCTACAGTGGATAAATACAAAATAAACACCATTGTAAACCTTGCGGCGATTCTTTCGGCCACAGGTGAAAAAGATCCACAGCAATGCTGGAATGTAAATATGAACGGGCTCTACAACGTCCTCGAAACAGCCAAAGAAAAAAACTGCATGGTATTCACTCCTTCGTCCATTGCAGCATTCGGACCTTCTACCCCCAAGGACAAGACACCGCAGGATACGATTCAGAGGCCTTCTACCATGTACGGAGTAACCAAGGCATCCGGTGAATTACTATGTGACTATTACTTTAAAAAATTTGGAGTAGATACGAGAGGGGTTCGCTTTCCGGGGCTTATTTCCTACAAAACCCTTCCCGGAGGCGGAACAACAGACTATGCAGTACATATATATTACGAAGCCTTAAAAAACAAAAGCTACACCAGCTTCATCCAAAAAGGAACCTACATGGACATGATGTACATGCCGGACGCACTAAGTGCAATCATTGATTTGATTGAGGCAGACCCGACAAGGCTGAAGCACAGAAATGCCTTTAACGTTACGGCAATGAGCTTCGACCCCGAAATTCAGGCAGCATCCATAAGAAAATTCATACCGGAATTTGAACTGAGTTACAATGTGGACCCAATAAGACAGGAAATAGCTGATTCGTGGCCAAACTCGCTGGATGATTCCGCCGCCCGGGAAGAATGGGACTGGAATCCCGAGTACAACCTGGATTCAATGACAGCAGACATGCTTGAAAAATTGAGAATCAAATTAAATATATACAAGTAATTAATAGGACAATATTAGTTTCATATAGATAAAAGAGATGGTTTTAAGCTATCTCTTTTATCTATATTCATCTGTCTCTCTTTTCACTCAGTATAATTATATCAAAACTTACTGCCCCCTACCGCGTTTTTTCTCATTATCATTAATAAAATATACGCGATAAATATTAATGGCATTACATTATGGAGGGAAAATCCTGACATTATTATCATAAATAAAATAGAAGCAATTATTTTCTTTAGAATTTTTTGATTGATCTTTTCATTTGGATACTTGATATCGTATGATAACCAAAATAACAAGGTTATTCCAATTCTTATAATTAAGCCCAAAATAAATCCTGCTGTAAACACGCACAATCCTAATATTGAATCCATGTCAGTTATACCCATCAATAAAACTCAGACACCAGTATTCATCTAAAGGATACTCCATTGGATAGCCTAAAGAGGTATTGTAACATACGCCATGAGAATCATAATATAATCCGCCAAATGTTTGTCCGCTTCTACCGTTCCAATCGGCACTAAAGTATATTCTTTCGTCATTTTCATCATCTATAGATATATTTTCCACTTCAGCATATAACTCCTCACGATGCTGCTCAAAATATGCGGTGCCCTCAGCTACCATCCTTTTCATTTCAGGTATTCCGCACCCAGGTGAGTATGCCATAAATCCATAGTAAATTATAGGTGTAACAAAAACAATACACAACAGTATTATCCTTAGAATACGTGACGAGTTATTCACAGTTGAAGATAGGCATAATAAGTACAAACTCTTCTGTGGTTTATAAAGAACCTTCTGGACAACAGCAAATATTGGAATAACCAACATCGGCATAATAATTGCCGCAAGACCAAACTTACTATATCCAAGTATGATAAAAATGTAGGTTAACAACATCCAAGACAAATAGATTGACAAGAATGTTCGTGAAGTATCCGGCTGTTTTAATAATTCCTCTTTAACAATCTGTTCCCCAGAAATTTCGCTTAAATCGTCCATCCTGAACGCCTCCTNNTTTCGTTATATCAGTAATCCTTTATTACTATTTCTGCTTCATTTACCAGCCTGTTATCCAATTCTGTCTGCCTGTGATAATTATATGCGTCTATGATACCTTTTTTCCCGGGTTCTACACTTCCATCCTCTTCAATACCAAGAAGTTCTATAATGTGATATCCAAATCTTGTTTTTACCGGTCCTCGTATTTCTCCAACCTCCATTGAAAAAACAGCATCAGCATATGGGCTTGTTATTTCATCATAATTGATATATCCAATGTCGCCTCCGTACTCTTTACTTGAATCAATGTTTAGTTCCTCTGCCAAAAGGTAGAAATTTTCATCGTTTTTCAGTCTATTTAATGCATCAATAGCTTCCTCTTCCGTTTTGACTAATATGTGCCTTGTCTCAACTATCTGCCTAGGTCTGTATATTTCTTCATATTGTCTTAGTTCCTCTTCAGAAGGTTCATCCTTCCCAAACTTCAGTTCATAATACTTAAGCATAATTTCATTATTTTTATAATTATTTAGCATATATTCCAAAAGATTTTCGTTGGTATTGTAAAACTCATAAGCTCCATCCTCAATATAAAAAGACTCTAAGTACATCGGCTTTTTTGCTTCAAATTCCTCGTCGCTCATGTTCACTCCATACCGTTCAGCAGCATAAATCAGCGCTTCATTTTCTATTAGCCAATGCAGCACTATGTCCCCCTCATAGGCATAAACGAAGTTGTCTGTCAACTCCAAATATTCAAGGCAATAATCCTCTTCGCCATAATAAAACCGATGCACTGCCATCATCATATCATAAGATTCCCGAGTTATTTCTCTGCCATTTACAAGAGCAATTACATTATCCGGATACTGCTTATATCGTGTCTGTGATGTTTTTTCTCCGTTTACATACATACTTTCATATTTTTTTATTGAGTCCTTTGTTTCATATCTTTCCACGCGCCATTCAATCACATCCTCTTTACTCATCAATATCATATCTGATTTATCTATCCAAACTACATTGTATCCCATACTTTCGGACAGAAATCTCAGAGGTACCATTATCCTTCCGTCACTTATGCTTGCAGGAACATCAAGAACCTTTTCGTCTTCATTATATATTGCTTTTTGACTTCCGATTTCAAATTTTATCAAGATAGAAGCATCCTTGTTATAGCCTATCACTGTACGCGATTCTTCATTCCACTCAACATTAAGACCAACTGCTTCAAATATCGCTCTAACCGGAACCAAGGTTCTCCCGTTCACTATTTGGGGCTTCACATCAAACTCAATCTGTTTTCCATCAAAAACCACACGTATATCCTCTGATTTAACATAGTCCACCCCTTCAAATATAAATTGTTCGGCAAAGACCTTATTTTGACTGCTTACAATTAAAACCATCAAAACATATAAAGATAATAATTTCTTTATCTTTTTCATATTGACCTCCTAGTATATTTTTTCTCTAACGTTATATTCAGGCTGTCAGGCACATGGTTGAACAGCATTTAAATGCATGTGGGTACATAATCAATTGCCATCCCTTGAGGGAACCCATTCATTATATTCAGATTTTGTATGGCCTGTCCTGCCGCTCCCTTTATTAAATTATCAATTGCCGCAAATATGATTAATGAATTATCCTGCACATCAACCTCAAAATTTATATGGCACATATTTGAATTTCTGACCCATTTTGTCTCCACATACATGCCGCGATCCAATATTTGAACAAACTGCTTGTAATGATAATACTTTTCGTATATGCTTCTGATAAAATCATAGTCAACTTTCATTTCAGGCTTGGCATAGCAGGTAACAAGTATGCCCCTCTGCATAGGAACAATATGAGGTACAAAGGTTAGCTTTACTTGTTCATGAGTAAAATACTCAATTGCTTTCCGAGCTTCTATTTTGTGTGGGTGATTCGTAATTTTGTAAGGCTTAACAGATTCATTCGCCTCCGCAAAGTGAGTTCCAAGCGTAAGGGTTCTGCCCGAGCCTGACAACGCACATTTTCCGTCAATCGTCACCTCGGTCGAAATTATTTTTTCTTTAATAAGCGGCAGCAGTGCAAGCTGGATTGCTGTTGCGAAACATCCCGGATTGGCAATATTTTCTGCGGCTTGTATCTCATTTTCATTCCACGNNTGCTTATACTCCACACTGTTCATTAAACGATAGTCCACTCCCAGATCAATAACCTTTACGTTGTTTAATATGTCATCGTTAAGCTTCTCCATCAAGACGCCATAGGGCAGAGATGTGAACAGCACATCAATACCGTCGGCAATAGTTTCATAATCAAGAGCCAAACAGCTCTCTTGACTAAACCCGGTAAAATTCCGGTATACATAAGAATATCTGTTGTCCATATATGTTTCAGATATAATTTTAGTTATTTTTACTTCAGGATGACCGTATAGCAGCCTTATTAATTCCTGCCCCGCATATCCGGTTGCACCGATAATTCCCGCTTTTATCATGAGTACCTCCTGTACATACTATTCTTCACGTTATACCGCCAAGCCCATATATGCAATAATACATGCAGCAAGGGTAATAATACAAAATGTAAATGTAATGGCATTTTCCTTCCAACCGCACTTTTCCAGATGATGATGGAAAGGCGCTATCTTGAATACCCTCTTATTAAAGTACTTCAATGAAAACAACTGTATTATCACGCTGATTGTTTCAAAAATACAAACACAAAGTATAGGAATAATCCATA
>DOON01000160.1:1954-7226 GCA_003514865.1 Clostridiales bacterium | reverse complement strand
TTCGAGTGCCTCAATCAGCACCACATCTTCATTTCTTTCCTGGAAGCTTCTTAATGCATATGAGTTGGTAAATATCAGAACAGGTCTGTCGTAGTGGTCAAATACTAGCATGCATCTTGAATTCTGATATTTTTTTAAGCCTTCCGGATTATCTGTTTTAACCCAGCGTGCCACTGAAAAATCCATACTTTCCATTCTTATATCTGTGTTGTATTCATTTGTTAGGCGATACTCAAACACCTCAAACTGCAACACTCCAACGGCACCTAAAATAACCTCGTTGTATTCGTTTCTGTATACCTGAATTGCACCTTCCTGAGCTAATTGCTCGACACCTTTTTGAAAGTTCTTGCCCTTAAGAGAGTTTTTGGCGCTTACTCTGCTGAATAATTCAGGAGGGAATGTAGGAAGNNGTTTCACGCTCATTGGCCATAAGATGTGTTGACTGGCTGAGCTTCATCTGCTTTCCTGTCCTGGACAATGTAACGTTCATTCCTCTCACAAATGTACCCGAACAAATACGCAGAAATGCCAGTCGATCACGGTGATTTGGGTCCATATTAGCCTGTATCTTAAATATAAATCCGGTGAAGCCTTCATCTGTAGGCTCAACACTGCCTGTTGTTGTCTTTCTTGCTGACGGAGGAGGGGACATCTGAAGGAAATGCTCCAAAAATTCCGTAACTCCGAAATCAGCTAAAGCAGAACCGAAAAATACAGGGGACAGTTTGCCCTGACGCACTTTTTCAATGTCGAATTCATTTCCTGCACCGTCAAGAAGATCCATGGCATATCTCAAATTTTTCAGATTTGCCGGGCTTATTACCCCTTCAAGCTTGTCAGAACTGACTCTTTCATCATCTAAATGTATTTCTTCGTTCTTCCTGAACAAATATATTGTGTTTCTCAAACGGTCATATACACCTTCAAATTCTTTTCCGCAGCCTATAGGCCATGTAACAGCAACAGAGGGGAGACCAAGCACGTCCTCCAATTCCTGCATGGATTCTAAAGGGTCCTTTGCTTCTCTGTCCAGCTTGTTTATAAACGTAAATATTGGAATTCCTCTCATGCTGCACACCTGAAACAGCTTTTTGGTCTGAGTTTCTATACCTTTTGCTGCGTCAATAACCATTACTGCACTGTCAACAGAGGTTAGTATACGGTATGTGTCCTCGCCGAAATCATTGTGACCGGGCGTGTCCATTATTGATATTACTTTGCCGTCATATTCAAACTGCATAACAGAGGACGTAACAGATATTCCACGCTGCTTTTCTATTTCCATCCAGTCTGATTTTGCAAATTTTGAATTTTTTCTCGCTCTTACCGTTCCGGCTTCGCGTATTGCTCCTCCGTGCAGAAGAAGTTTTTCCGTCAGTGTTGTCTTACCGGCGTCAGGGTGCGAGATTATACCAAAAATCCTTCTTTTATTAATTAAATCTATGTTATTCATCTGTATCCCTTTCTAATTTCTTTATGCTTTTGTTATTTTACATCATTTTCGTCAAAATATAAAGAGATTTTTTTATGTAAGGCAGAAAGCTTATGCTTTCCGCCGACCTATCAGCATCTTACAGGTTCTTCAATGCATGTTGCTACATTTACACAATGTCTGTGTCCATCATTGCAAGTTGTAAAACCCTCTATTAAATGAATGTGGTTGCCAAACCCGATAGGTATGGCCGGCCCTGTTCTCCCGCAGATTCTGTGGCAATGGCAGTCAATTATGTCAGTTGCAAAATCTACTTCATGCACATGGCTGCATCCGCAGGGAATTGCCCTGCCGGTTACACAGTTGAAGCAATGCTTGTGCAACTCACATCTGTCACATGCCAGCTGAGTGAATCCTTCCACCGGATGCACGTGCTGGCGTATTTCTTCACATTTGCAATTTCTATTAAAAAGCATATCTCATACTCCCTTTAATACTTTAAATTAGTTATCATTTGTTGTCCAAAGAAGAATATCGCTTCTTAATGATATAATATGTCCGAAATACGCCGCCTGTTCATTAAAACTAAAAATAATTACTAAATCAACATAATTGAGGAATAAATATGGAAATGGTTTGAAAAAGATGTTACAATCACAATAAAACACATTGAGGGATGCTATGGTAAAAGAAAATATCTGGCAAATATTAAATATAAATGAAACTAAAAATCAGGAGCTTATTAAGGATGCCTATCGTAAACAGCTTGTGCATACAAATCCCGAGGATGATGCTCAGGGCTTTATAAGCCTTAGAAAAGCTTATGAAGAAGCTATACTTCTAAGCTCCGAGCACGAGTCAGAAGAAGATCAGGACGAAAAGCCTAAAAGCGACATTGACTTATGGCTGGAGCAGGTGGATGACGTCTACCAGCATATGCCCAAAAGGCTGAGCATTGTTCTTTGGGAGGAGCTTCTGAAAAATGATGTGTGCAAGAGCATGGATACATGGCTGAAAGCAAGAGAAAAACTGCTTGCTTACTTAATGAATCATTTTTACTTGCCGCATGGTGCATGGATTTTATTTGACCATGAATTTGACATAGTGAAGGATAAGGAAAACTTGCTTCAATTATTCCCGGAAGATTTCCNNGCTATAAATCAAATACAAAATTATTCATTGATGGATTTGAACTTGCTCACTGTAAGTGAAAATGAGCCTGCAGATATTTATATACGTTCTTATTACAGCATAAAGCGCATGATTGATGAAAATAATACGACCCATTTGCAGGAAGAATTCAATAAAATAGATATGTGGCATATTTATCATCCCTACGTTGATACAGAAAGACTGAGATATTTTATGTTCATAAACAACGAAGCAGGAATAAAAATGCTTTTGCATAAGCTGTCAGACTATCAGGATGATGATTATATAAACTACTATATGAGCAAAGCTCATTGGTTCGTGAAGAACTATGAGGAAGCGGCGGCAATGTGGGAGAAGCTGTACAGTAAGTATCCTTCACACTACGGTGCGCGTCTGGGCTTGATACAATATTGTATTTACAAAGGCAGGTACAAGGAAGCAAATGAGCGCGCAGTCTCATTGTCAAGAACATATATCAGGGATGAAGAGGTACACAAGCTTCTAACCGAAGCGAATGAGCATCTGATTAAGGAATATGAGCAAGGCTGCGAAGCAGAGCCTGACAATTTAAAAGTAAGAGAAGAGCTGGCCTGGTGCTATTATCAGAATTCCTATCTTGATAAATGTACCAAACTGTTAAATGAGCTGCCGGATAAAGTGCAAAGTGAGCAATGGTTTTTAAAGCTGTACGGGTATGTGCATGTCAAAAAAAATGAATTTGAAAAAGCTCTGGAATATTTATTGAAATGGCTGGAGCTCCTCAAAATATCACCTGAGGGCAATGACCACAGATGGAACATGTGCATATGTAATTACATGATTGGGATGTGCTTCATCAATGAAAAGAAATATGAAATGTCAGTTCCTTATCTAAATGCATCTGCCTCACTTGAGGAAAATCCAATGGAAAGGCTGCACATTAAGGAGCGTATTTCCTTTGCATTCCTGAAGGCTGAAAGAAATGAGGACTGCATAGACATATGTGATGAAATCATTAAAGATAGCAAGGACTACTATCCGGCTTACATCAACCGTCAAGAAGCATTCTTCAATATGAAGAACGCTCAAGGGGTAATAGATAACTACCATAAAGCAGTGGAAATCTATGCCGGTCTTCTGAAGCCGTACCTTTTGGCTGCAAAGGTATTTTATTTCTACGGACAATATGAGGATTCCAAGGATGTAATCAACAGAGCAAAGAAAGAAAATCTCAGAAGCAATGAATTGGAATTGTACTACGGTAAAAATCTTCGCCTTTCAGCAAAAAGCACACAGGACAGAGAGGCTGCATTAAAGGTTCTAAGGGATTTGTATGAAAATATATATAGCGATATAAAGACATCTGAGCATAAAAATAATAATGGCATTGAGGATGAATACAATGATTTGGGAGAAGTGCTACATGAGATAGCAAGAACATATTCTGATTTAGGACAGCTTGAGGAAGGTCTTGATTCTATAAATGAAGCAATAAATTTAAAGCCTCTGGATGAATATTACACCACAAAGGCATATATTTATATGGACCTTGAGCTATATGTACATGCTGCAGAGGTTCTGGAAAGACAGCTTAAGGTGTATGGCGATTCTGAGCACATACTCTTAAATCTTGCAAGGTGCTATGAAAAAACCGGCAGGGAAGAAAAGGCTCTGGTGCTTTACCAAGATGTGCTGAATGTTAATCCGGACAATCTTGAAGCCCTTGAAGCAATGGGAGATATTTATATAAATTTATATAAGAGAAATGAAAATGTAAAGTATTATGAAACAGCAATTTCTTATGGCGAAAAGCTGCTTGAACTCAATCCTGACAGCAGCTACTACAATGTACATGTTGGTATAATGTATGAACAGGGTTATGAGTTTGAAAAATCACTGAACTGCTATAAAAAGGCCTCTGAGTATAATCCCGAGGATATGTGGACTCATAATAATGCCGGTATCGTGCTTAAATTAATGAAAAGATACGATGAGGCCATTGAAGAGTATAAAATAGCTTTAGAGCTCATGGAGCAGGGGTGGTCGCACCTGCCTCACAGCAATCTGGCAGATTGCTATGAAATTCTTGGAAGATATGAGGAAGCCATATCTTGCTACAATGAAATATTGAAGCATAGGCCTGACACAGTGTGGGTGCATACGGAAATTGCAGACATATTAACAAAAATGGGGAGATATAAAGAGGCAGCTGACATATACATGAATATGAAGAAAAAATACGGAATGAGCAAGTACCAGGTATTTCGCAACATAATGCTTATTTACGAGGCCTCGGGAAATTTAACTAAATTAAAAATATATGAATGGAAAGCCTTATTATCAAATGAAAACTCAAGTTCGAAAGATAGAGATTTCGCCGATTATTATTTCAGCATAGGGAAGTTTCACGAAGCCAAGGATTTTTATTCTATGTCTGTAAATAATGAATCAAAGGATTCTCCTGATTATTGTGTACCTTACATAGGACTGGCCTCCGTATATTACGATAAGAATAAGAAGAAAAAGGCTAAGTTATGGTCAGAAAAAGCAATAGAAGTTATCAAAGACACTTATGGAGATGAAGATGCTTTCACAGCGTATAAGCCAAACGGTGCACTCAGGCATTGCAGACTGGGAATGATATATCTCATGCTTGGTCAGCACGAAAAAGCAGAAGCTTGCTTTTTAAACGCGCTGGAACATCCT
>DOON01000160.1:0-1928 GCA_003514865.1 Clostridiales bacterium | reverse complement strand
GCAGGCTTTATGAGGATAAAAATCAGCTTGATATGGCTGAAGAAATCTATATGGATGCTCTGAAATATGACAACAGCGCATTATACAGGAGACGTCTTTCAGCCGTTAAGAAATCGAGAAAAAAATAAATATAAGAATGTAATATAAATTTGGAGGTATTTATGATTATCGGAATTGATCTTGGAACTTCAAACAGCTTGGCTGCCTACTTCACAGAAGAAGGCCCGATAATAATCCCTAATCGTCTGGGTAAAAATCTAACACCTTCCATAGTCAGCGTTGACGAAGGAGGACAGATATATGTTGGAGAAACAGCAGGAGAACAGATGCTGTTAAATAAAAACAGCGGAGCATCGGTATTTAAAAGGAGTATGGGAAGCAGTAGGGAGTATGAGTTGCTGGATAAAAAATTTACGGCTGAGGAGTTGTCCTCCTTTATACTCCGCTACCTGAAGGAAGATGCTGAAAGCTACTTAAAGGAACCTGTAACCGAAGCGGTAATCAGCGTTCCGGCTTATTTTAACGACCAGAGAAGGCGTGCCACAAAAAGAGCAGGTGAACTGGCCGGGCTTAAGGTTGAAAGAATCATAAGTGAGCCCACCGCTGCCGCCATAGCCTACGGCTTGTATCAAAGCAATAATAAAAATGCAAAATTTTTGGTATTCGATCTTNNCATAATTTTTTAGGAGGTGAAGATTTCACTCAGGCTCTTGAAGAAATATTCTTTTCAAAGACAACGGAGCTGAATCCTGAACAGCTTACAGCCAAGGAGCTCTCATATATACATAAACAGGCTGAGATTTGTAAGCGCGGATTTTCTGGCGATAATAAATCTATATTCCGCTGTGTTGTAAATGAACAGGTTTATGAAACAGTAATTTCTTTAGAGGAATATGAAAGAGCGTGCTCAAGCTTGCTTGAAAAAATAAAGGAGCCTATAAAAAGAAGCCTTGCTGATGCTAATATACGAATTTCGGATATAGACAAGGTCGTGATGGTTGGAGGAGCGACAAGGCTCCCAATTATTCGAAGCTTTGTAAGCAAGCTGTTTAAAACAATTCCATACTTCAACATAAATCCTGATGAGGCGGTTGCTTTGGGAGCCGCTGTGCAGGGCGCAATGAAGGAAAGGAATGCTGCTGTACGCGAAATAATCTTAACTGATGTATGCCCCTTCACCCTTGGTACAGAAGTGGTGCAGGACTATGGAGACAATCATTTCATAGACGGATTGTTTTATCCCATTATTGAACGAAACACCACCATTCCCGCAAGCCGCACAGAGCGCCTATATACTGTCAGAGATAACCAGACAAAAATACGAATCAATATTCTACAGGGAGAAAGCAGGTTTGCAAAAAACAATCTATCGTTGGGTGAGCTAAATATTGACGTTCCCAAAGGTAAGTCCGGTGAAGAAGCTGTGGATGTCACATACACCTACGATGTGAATTCACTTCTTGAGGTTCAGGTAAAGTCTGTATCTACAGGCGAAACCGTAAGGCAGGTATTAATGAACGCTGAGACAGATATGACCGAAGAAGAAATCAATAATCGTCTGCAGGAACTGTCATACATGAAAATTCATCCTTGCGAGAGAGAGGAAAATAAGCTGCTGCTTTTGCAGGGAGAAAGATATTATGAAGAAAGCATCGGAAAAAATCGTATATTAATTGAAAATGCTCTGAGAAAATTTGAAATAGTGCTTAACAAGCAGGACTCTGAATTGATAAAGGCAGCAAGAAAAGAATTTCAGGAATTTTTACATGAAATAAAGGATGAGCTTTAAGATCTTTAAGATATATTGACTGTTGTAATTCATTGTGATATAATTTAAAAAAATTGAATATGAAAAGATTTTGGTAACGAAAGTTATAATAGGGAAAACAGTAAAATCTGTTACAGCCCCCGCTACTGTGAAAGGTGAT
>DOON01000205.1 GCA_003514865.1 Clostridiales bacterium | reverse complement strand
ATGGGGAATGGTTGAAATAGGTTATCGCCCTCCAGACGATTATGATATGGAGTTTCAAAAAAATAGAGCTAAAGGAGCAAATAGAGGTAAAATCAAGCTAACAGCATTTAAAACTTTCTGTCCCTATACCATAGATATTGATTATTATAAAGATGCTCGCAGGGAGTTCACCACATCCGAGTGGATCGATGTTCTGTTAGGAGCGGTAGACTACAATGCAAGTGGATATCTCGGTGATGAAGAAAAGAAACTGACAATGCTAACCCGGTTACTACCTTTTGTGGAAAAACGGCTAAATCTCATAGAGCTTGCCCCAAAGGGAACCGGTAAATCATATCTCTTTGGCCGTGTTAGCCGTTATGGTTGGCTTTCCAGTGGCGGTATTATGAGCCGTGCAAAAATGTTCTACGACCAAAACAAACGGACAGTTGGGCTAGTATCAGGGAATGACTTTATTACTCTTGATGAAGTACAGACTATATCATTTACTGATGTAGATGAAATGNNTAACATTAGGAAAGAAACAATGGATGCAGATGGATATAGCAATATGTTTAAAGAGTTGCCATCTGTATTCCATGAATCAGCCTTAATAGAGCGTTTCCACGGATTTATTAAAGGTTGGAATATTCCACGAATGAATGATGATTTAAAAGTGGCAGGTTGGGCATTAAATTCAGAGTATTTTTGTTCGATATTACACGAACTGCGTGAGGATATGAGTTATCGTGCCATTGTCGATGAACTTATTGAAGTTCCAGAAGCAGCAGATACCCGTGATACGGAGGCTGTTAAACGTATTGCGACTGCCTATCTTAAATTATTGTTTCCTAATGTACGTGAACCCGGAGATATTACCGCTCGTGAATTTAAACGTTACTGCCTTGATAGAGCGCGTAAGATGCGTGATACTATAAAATATCAACTTGGTGTTTTAGATGAAGAGTATAGAGGTAAGGATATTCCTGTATTCAGCGTACGACCAGACCAAGAAGAATAAGAGGTGTAATGATTTGGACAAGAAAAACTGTTATGTTTGTGAGAAAGAAAATCTAAGTAAAAATGAAATCGGCCTGACTATAAAGTTGCTTAATAAAAATACCAAGTATTTCTATTGCCTTGACTGCCTTGCGGAATATCTGGAAGTGGATACCGAATTGCTGTTGGAAAAAGTTGAAGAATTCAAAGAACAAGGTTGTCCCCTGTTTTAGGAGGTGGGAGTGTGATTTATGCTGATAATGCCGCTACAACAAAGATGTCTGATGTGGCTTTTGAGAAGATGCTCCCGTTTTTGAGAGAACAGTACGGTAATGCTTCAAGCCAATATTCGCTTGGATCAAAAGCAAGGAGAGCTATTGCACGGTCAAGACAGCAAGTTGCTGTTGCTATTGGGGCAGATCCATCTGAAATCACATTTACCTCTGGTGGTTCGGAAACGAATAGCTGGGTCTTGCGAGGCTTAATTGAAACTTACCGTAATGGCGCAGTTCACATTATTACATCGGCTATTGAACATCACTCCGTATTGAATGCTTGCCATGCATTTGAGCAATGTGGTGTAGAGGTAACATACTTGCCAGTAGACAGAAATGGATGTGTTTCGGTAGATGATGTGCGATCAGCAATAAAGCCGACTACTAAACTGGTATCTATTATGTTTGCAAACAATGAAATTGGAACAATCCAGCCAATAGAGGAAATGGGAAAACTTCTAAAAGAGAGAGGGATTTTATTTCATACTGATGCAGTTCAAGCGGTAGGACATATCCCTATAAATGTTCATGGCTTGCAAGTTGATTTTCTGACTGCATCTGCTCATAAGTTTAATGGGGCGAAAGGTACAGGGATATTGTATAAGCGGTCAGACCTGAAATTACCACCATTAATATTTGGTGGTGAACAAGAACAAGGACTTCGTGCAGGAACGGAAAACGTGGCAGGTATAGTCGCATTAGGATTTGCTCTTGAGGAAAGTGTAGCTGGTTTTACTGAAGAGAGAGAGAGACTATATGACTTGGTTCAGATCACAATCAAAAGATTGAAAGAAGCAATACCTAAGATTTCCATCAATGGGGAAGATGCTATTAGGTTACCGGGTATTTTGAATGTAACTTTTCCTTATATTTCTGGTGAAATCATGATGAACTTACTGGACATGAAGGGTATTTGCGTTTCAACAAGTTCTGCTTGTAATTCCGGAAAAGACATTCCATCGCATGTTCTACTTGCTTTAGGATTGACTGAACAACAAGCTAAATCGTCAATTCGTATATCATATGGTAGGTATAATAACTTGGATGAAGTTGAAAAAATTGTTGCAGCGGTTTCCAGTGCATATTCTAAAATTGTTACAAACCACTGATGATATCCGACTACTAAAACTATTATAAGAGCAAATATAGATGCTGATAGGCAGGAGCGGAATTCTCCGCTTCTGCTAAAAAACTGATAATACTAAAATATTCAGTGCACGGGGGATTTTTGTTGGTAGATTTTATCTTTACTAAAATTAGACATCGAAAAATGCGAGTTGCTATGTTAACGCATCTATTTTACAAAAAAATAAGGTTGAGTGACTTAATTGTTGAAAATATAACTTGATTCCAAGGGGAGCATCAGGTACGCTTATCATCAGAATTTCAGAAACAAGGCATACAGAGACAGTTATATTGATGTCAAGAGTAAAAAAGTGAGAGAGAGAAAAAAACGGTAAATAAAAGATTTTTAAGATTTTAGGGTAAAAATTCAATGATTTGAATTCGTATTTTTATCAGTTCATGGAGTTGGAAATGAACAGTTTTTCTTGCTCTAAAAAATGATAAATATCATATGCGGTTTTGCTATAATGCTGTGGATACACTTTATTTAGGTCTATATATTCTGATCTAAAAGTATGAAATTTATAACAATCACCCTCAGAAGGCTCAGTCCCTTCTATAACCCATTTTGCAATTTTTTCACAGTAATCACGAAAATCAATAGGATAAACGGTTAGTGAAGCACTGTCTTTGCCTTACCCCAAACGATACGAGCGCCCCGAATAAAGTCCATTGTTATATGTTCCAGAAATCACATTATTATTTACAACACCCTTATGTAATACAAGAAAGGAAGATAGGTTTTCTTGATGTAATTCGTGGAGGTTTTTAATATGAGCATGACAATAAATCATATTCGTCTGAGCTTATAGTTCTGCAGCTTAAATATAAGGATGTATACCTCTCGCATTTTTATAAAACGGGAAAATACATTAAAGAATTAAGCAGTGGAAATATTATGAAATTTGATGATAATGGATGCATAGATGAAAGAGACAACAGAATTCTTATTTTCTCCGCAAACTTCAAACAGGAAATGAGAAAATATATGGTCAAAGGATATAAGCCCTTATCTGCAAGGATTAACCACGTATTGTATTGGAAGCAGGAAGACAGAGAGGACGTAACACTGATAGTCCTTCCGCAGCTTGAATTTATTAAGAATAATTTAAATGACGGGAATAATAATCTTTAAGGAAGTGCAACACGGAAATGGTATTTAAGCAATGTATATGAAAATCAAAACAGCCGCATGTTGAACCGACCCCTAAAAGTTA
>DOON01000202.1:360-3559 GCA_003514865.1 Clostridiales bacterium | reverse complement strand
TAATTAAATATAACTTCCAATCACTATATATTTTTAACAACCACTCTTCCATAAAGTTCTCCAATCCCTACTGACGCTGGTATCATAGTCAAATTAATTGCTTTATCATCAGTAATATTCTATTACCTTTATTTATCAAAATTCTGATTTGTCTGCTTCATTCTTTATATTTCTATAACCTTCATAAACATAATAGTCAGTTCAACTCAATTTGTATAACTTGCGTTATTTCGATAAAGCAGCACAATAACTGGATTTTATCACAAAGCTTTATTTGAAATTTGTTTTAGCCTAGAAAGAAAATCTGATTTTTTACATTGCCATGCTGTATTTTTTTTCGTAAATTGTCTGGATTATTTCTCTCACNNTAATATACTCAAATACATGATCAACTACACAATGAACCGAGTAACAAGAAAACGCTTCAATGTAATCCTGTACCGCTTCATCATGTTTTCCCAAATGTAAATAGTAATCACCCCTAAGGCAATAAGCATCCTTTCTTTTAAACGTTCCACAAAAGTCATGTATAAGCTTTGTTAATGCTTTGATTTTTTCACTGACAACTGATATTGCATCTATCTCTTGCTTAAATAAGTTAAACTTAGTTTCGTCATCGTGTCTGATTCGCTCATCTATGTGATCAAAGCGTTGTTCGTTATCTTCATCGTGAGAGATATTGCCTGGGCTTAAAAGTCGCCTATAGTCAGTATATTGTTTGTATGATTCAGGGACTTCTTTAATGCTATAACTAATTCTAGTTGCGGTATACATTTTTTCACTATACTCTACAAATTCGAAGTCGGATGGATAATAACAGACAATATTAATTCCAGAGCTTTGTGTGCTATTAAATACAATCCCTCTAAACTCCATTTTTTTAAANNCGGTTGGGTCAATGTTTTATAGAGACTTGTTATGTCTTGGCTGGATGGAACATGTAGGTATTTTCCGCTTCTTATACACTTAAATTCTCCAACACTACATATTTGATTGACCTCAAGATGTATCTCAGCAATACATGTTTTTACTGTAGAAGCTAAGTATAAAAAAGATGTGCCCTCTCTATTAAATCGTCCCCCTGCAGCCATTATAGCAGGAGGGGCATTAAGTTCTCTATTGTAAAAAGGATATGAGATATAGGTATCTAAATCATCAATGGCACCAGGAAAATTGTGGTAGCCCTTTCGTGCTCTATAATACACTTTACCTGTGTTTACCCTGCAAGATGACATATTTAAATTTGAGAAATACTTAAAATAATCTTCAAAAATATCATCTGGATTTTTAGAATAAAGGTCTTGCTCTAAAGAATCTAAAGATTGTATTAACATTATAATAATCCTTTCATTTCGCTCAGAACCATTTCACCAATGCAACATCTATTTTGGAGCGCTATGTCTCTGGGANNTTGCTGGCATCAATCCAGAGGGCGTGTCCATACATAAGCTTCGCCACACACCAGCTACACGCATGCACAAATATGAGCATGTAGATATTTGGTATCTTCGGCAAATTCTTGGTCATGAAAGCATTGCTACCACTGAGATTTATACGCATGTAGAGGACTGCCAGTCGCAAGCGTCCGTGAATGCCACTCCCTGAGCATGATCTTCAATTAAGCATCATAATTTAAACATAATGCAACGCTAAATTGAGTCATACAGGTAGTCTTCCAAGACTTCATAGTTCAAATATTGCTAAATTTTTTATTACCCTTCTATTCTAAATTAATTAGACCTCACCATCACTGTAAGCCAATCGTTTTGTTCGTATATCAATCTTTATATTGTAGATTATCAGCCATGTGAAAACCATCATCAACGGTATGATTTATGGCCAAATATATAACAAAAATACCCTTCACACTGTCAGCATAACCAAACTCTACTTTAACACTTGTCCTGAGAATTTATGAGATTACATTTTCAGTTAAGAACCATTTTTTTATTTAGTTTTACGATATCACAAAAATACTCGTTAACTGCTAATGGATCTCCTAATGAGTCTTCATTTGCGTTTCTAACCATACACATAGTACAAAACTCATTTTCTGGGCATTGAATGCATTTTGGAAAATCCCTTCTTCGTAAATTTCTTAAATATTGTATTTTTATTGAATCGTTCCAAATCTCACTAAGGGATGTTTCATTTATACTACCTACAACATAATCCTGCCAACCAGCGCAAGGGTAAACATTGCCATTTTCTGCTATGCATATGGATGAATGACACACGCTACAAATAAAATCGTCTGGATTCATATCTTTTTTCTTTTCAGTTTCCTTTTCCATTAGCTCTAAATAGTGAGGCTCCTTAACAATCCTCTGGTCAATAACCTCTTTGACATCGTTTATAGACAGACGGTTACTCAGATTTTGTATTGTATGGTTATATCTTGCTATAATGACATAATCACTGCCAACATTAATGTTGTGTTCTTTTCCCCAATCTACAACATCATAATAGCAGTTCATATTTTGCTTCATTATTGGACAACTGATTTGCAAAGGAATATCATTTTCTATTAGTGTTAATATTGCGTTCTTAGTTTTTTCAAAGCTTCCCTTTGTTTGGGTTATCGCATCGTGAATATTGGCATCCATTGAGTATAATGATGTTTGGACACTCAAAAGGTGATTCCTTTTCATTTCTTCAAGAATAGCCTTATTAAGTAAAGTTAAATTACTAAGAATGTTTACAGAAAAATTGTATTCATTACATCTTTTCAAGAAATCAATAAAGTTGTTGTGAGTCATTGGCTCACCACCACTTATCGTTAGATGTAATAAATTCATTCTTTTACATTGTTCTAAAATATTATAAAATAGATCAGTATCCATACTATTTATTTTATTTTCATGTGGAATATAACAATGTACACATCTTTCGTTGCACTTGCTTGTAATTTCTATATGTAAATTTGTGAGATGAGGTTCATTTTTGTAGTATTCATCAAAAAATTCTTGTGTGGATTTCCTAAAATCTTTATTTGGAGAACAATCGTGTTTCTCTTTGTTTGGTTTTACTTTCTTGTACGAGAAACCCACGTCTTTTTTATTGCATTCTTGCAAAGTTACGCCAGATACAATAAACCCGTCCAACTCAAGAAGGCAATAAAACTCTCTAGCATCATTCTTTATTGTTTCAATGTCCACACTTGTAAATTGCATGCTTATCTTTTCAGCTAGGCAATCAA
>DOON01000202.1:0-263 GCA_003514865.1 Clostridiales bacterium | reverse complement strand
TACAATTTTATCTCCAATGTCATTGCCATCATCATTTGCTTGTTCATATCCAAAATTTCTATTGTCTGTTATATAGCCAAAAGATCCATAATCTCTAAATATTACATTGGATTTCCGTTTAAAATACATCTAAATTTCTCCTTTGCAATCTGGCGACAATGCTTTGTATAACATCGTCGCCATTAATTGAATGCCGCTTAGCGTCCGCCTGGCTTCGGTGGATTACAAGGTCTTCCACTCGGTTTACTATTCGGACGGCACTC
>DOON01000287.1:2246-5558 GCA_003514865.1 Clostridiales bacterium | reverse complement strand
AGTACATGCTGAAATCTTCATAAAATTCAAAGGCAGATTGGGTAAATATATTGCTTAAAATATAGTTCAGTGACTTCTCGAAATATTTTTCATTGTAATATCTTTCTACCAGCTCCTCAATATTTTTAAGCTTCAGTAATTCTTCCGTAGATATATACTTAGTGCATATAACCTCATAAGGAGAAGTACCTCTGTACTTTATGCCATGCCTTCGAACATCTTCATAAATTTTTGTTCCCTTAAGAACCTTAAGGAATCCAAGCTGTATTTTTTCCGCACCAAGTATGTGAATACCGTCAAATGATTTTTTGAAATCATCATATCCTTCAAAAGGAAGTCCTGCAATTAAGTCAAGATGAATGTGAACATTTCGGCTGCTCCCTATTACCTGAATGACCTTGCTCAGCCTGTCAATATCCATACGCCTNNCCTATTTCAAATTGAAACATATTAACGGGAAGATTTTTAATGTACTCTAAAAATTCATCATTTATGATATCAGCGGTAATCTCAAAATGCATCGTCATATTTCCTGTGTTGTACTTAATTATGAAATCCATGATTTCCATGGACCTTCTGTAATCAGCATTAAAAGTTCTGTCAACAAACTTTATTTGTCTTGCACCTGTACTCAAAAGTCTTTTCAGGTCGCTTTTAACCCTCTCCATGCTAAATACTCTCATTCTTCTCTCAATTGAGGACATGCAGAAGCTGCATGAAAAAGGGCAACCTCTGGAAGATTCATAATAAATAATCTTGTCCTCAAATCTGTCATCTTCTTCGTATGGGTAGTTTATATCATCCAAAATTGCTATTGGCGCTCTGCTCTCGTTTATTACAATTTTACCCATCTCTCTGAATGCGAGTCCCTTTACATTTCTAAATTCGGGTGCAGGCTTGTGATATTCCCGCAAAAATTCTCTGAATGATGCTTCTCCCTCTCCGAATACAACATAGTCCACGAAGTATTCTGCTTTCATGAATTTTTCAATTTCAAAGGAAACCTCAGGCCCTCCGCACAAAATATCAACAGTTGGCACTGCTTCTTTTATTATATATGACAGCTCCTTGATATATTCTATATTCCACACATAGGATGAAAAGCATATTAAGTCTGCCTTTTCAGCAAGTATTTTCCCTAATATATATTCCTGTTTCTGATTTATAGTAAACTCTTTTATTTCGATATCAAACTCATCTCGGCAGTATTTTTCTAAATATCGCACTGCAAGATTTGCATGAATGAACTTCGAGTCAAGAGTTACAAGTAAGATTTTCATAAATTCACCTTCATAAGTCCTGTCTTGCTCTTCAGTATTACTTCCTTTTCTCCTCTTTTCAATACTCTGCATTTTCCAAGCAGCGGATGACTGAATGATTCATATTTCAGAAACTCCTTGAATTCAAGTATATTGTCCAGAGATATCTTAAGCTTTTCAGGGCTTATTATACCCTTGCGCAACTTAAAAAGATATGAAGAAAAGCTTAATAATACTGTTTCCGTTGATTCGTCTGATTTTTCCGTTGTTCTTTCACAAAATATAAACTTCAGAGATTTAAACTTTTCAATCATCTCATCTGTAACTATCGCGGTTTTTGAAAGAGCGCTTATTCTTTCCTTTTCAAATTCAATTAATCTAACTTTATTTATCTGAATATTATTTGCATCATAAAAATCCCTGAGAGAAAAATTAATAACTCTTTCCTTTATTATATCATTTATATTTTCAGGGAATATATCTTCACTTAAATATTCATTTATTGCTGAAGATATGATTAATGAGTTAAGGATGTCCTTCTTATTTGATGAATAAAAAGAAACTGTCTTCAGTACTTCATTAAGCAGGTTATCCCACTGCGTATTGGCAATTATAACCGGAATAATTCTAAACTCCAGCAGAGCATCTTCTTTTTCCCATGGTTTTTTATTCTCAAGGTAATATTTTAAGCTGTCGTCACATCCATTTTTGTAGTATGCAAGCAGTTCAATTTCTTTTTCATATCTGATTGTANNATTGTATCAAGACTGCATCCTATTGCATCCTCATATGGCATCAGTGACTTTGCCGCAATTAAGAAAAGCTGCAGATTTATATCGGGAAGTCTGTCCCCCGAATTGTCATTATAGCAATATTTAAGCAAATTATGTATTCTTGACAGCATTTTTACTCCTTAAAAAAATAGAATCTACGGTAAGCGTGATTCTATTATACAATCATTCTATAAATTTATAAAGCAAATTATATTCATTCTTAATTTACATTTGTAACCCTGTAGGCATCCTTTCTGTATTGCTGAGCAAACTGTACGACCTTTGCGGAATAGTCGCTGACAGCCGCGTCATTTCCTGCTTTCGATGCCATATGCTCCTCAAGCCCCTGTTGTCCTCTGATGTATGCAGTAAGTGCCTTGTGAACGTCGTTACCATATAGGTTCATGAGATATGCTATCTGTGTTATGGTAATTTTAAGATTGTACCTGCTGTCAAAAAGCTTGTCGGCATCATAAACATAGCCTAAATTTTCAGCTACAACCTTGGCAGTATTCCCCATAAGCTGTCCAAGTCCTCGTTCTCCGGCAGCACCTTCTGCTTTTGGGTCGAAATTGCTCTCTCTTTTTATAACCCCCAACACTATAAACGGATCAATTTTTTTCTTTTTGCACTCATTAATAATAAAGCGGCAGTCATCACCGTCTAAATTAGTCAGCTTTTCCATATACTCCGCCAAATTTTTTTCCCGTATGAACAAATCTCTTAAGTCATATATTAGCGCATCTCTTCTTATTACCTCTCCATCCGTACGGTGTGCGGATATATCCTCTGCAGACGCAGTCATGCTTAAGTTTATCATCATAAAATACGACAGCATACACATTATTAGAAGTATCGACATGTATTTTTCAAATTTCATTTCATCACCCCTCATGTAAGTTAATTAATTATATTTTTACTTTATTTTCGGGTCAACGAAGAAAGATGACATGTATTGATGAAATTTGAAACGTTATGACGATTTGTCAAAAAAGGAACGCCTCGCGTTCCTTAATACTCTAAAATTTCTGTAATTACATTTTTTCTGGTGTTTCCATTCCCAAAAGCTCCATACCTTTTTTCAATACGGTATTTACAGCCTTTGTCAGAAGCAGCCTCGCTTTCTTCACCTCAATGTCATCAACAATAATTGGGCACTCATGGTAGAAGCGGTTATATTCCTGTGCAAGACCCACAATATATCTTGTTATAACATAAGGTTCGTATTTGTCGTGAGCACCTACAACTGAAGCCTTGAAGCCCTCTAATTTCTTGATTTC
>DOON01000287.1:0-2238 GCA_003514865.1 Clostridiales bacterium | reverse complement strand
ATCTTTCATTTATTATTTCCATTGTTTTTTCGATTGCCTTGTTTAAAACATCCTCAAGGAACACAACTCTTCCCTTGCGTGTTGAAAGAACTCCGTCTTCAAGGCTTACCGTTCCGAACATAACATGGACACAGTCCTCTGCCCATTCATGTCCCATTAATTCAATTATTTTTCTCCACTGGTCAAAGTGCAGCTTTTGAGGAGCACCCACAACATATATATTTTTATAGAAATCATATGTTTTCTTCCTGTACATGGCAGCTGCAATATCTCTTGTTACATAGAGAGTTGAGCCGTCTCTTTTCTGAATTACCGCATCCGTGAGACCATACTCCTGCAACTCAACAATCTTTGCTCCTTCCGAATCCTTGAGCAAATCCTTCGCCTTAAGTTCCTCCAATACGCCAGGCATCTTATCTGAGTAGAAGCTTTCTCCGGCGTATGAATCAAACTTAATGTTCAGCATGTCGTAAACTCTGTTGAACTCCTTCAGACTCACTTCCCTGAACCATGTCCACAGCCTCTTAGCCTCTTCATTTCCATTCTCCAGCTCCTTGAACCAGTACCTTGCCTCATCCTGGTATTCAGGATGTGTTTCAATTTCCTGATTGTATCGTACATAAAGTTTCAAAAGCTCCTGAATAGGATTTTTTTCTATTGCTTCTACAATTTCCGGTGTACCCCATTTTTTATATGCTGATATGAGCATTCCGAACTGAGTTCCGTAATCTCCCAAATGATTTATGGTAATTGTGTTGTATCCTAAATATTTATATATTTTATAAATTGAATTTCCTATAATAGTTGTTCGTATATGCCCGATGTGAAACGGCTTTGCAATGTTGGGAGAAGAGAACTCAACAATTACATTTTTCCCTTGTCCAATATTTGTACTTCCGTAATTTTCTTTTTGTGCGTAGGCTTCCTTAAGTATTCTTTCCGCAAAATGTGTTTTATCTACGAAAAAGTTTACATATGGCCCTGCGCTTTCTATTTTTTCAAACTCCTCAACCGAACCTATTTTTTCTGCTATTTCAGCAGATATTACAGCCGGTGATTTACGGTATTTTTTTGCAAATTTAAAGCAAGGTACGGCATAATCTCCCATATCTTGGCTTGGCGGTATCTCTATTAATGAAAGAGCCTCATCTACAGACAATTCATCTTCCATAGCTGCAAATATCTCGGCTACCTTTAATTTAAAATCCATCTCATCCTCCATAGTTATCCCATGTTATGTATAATATTTAATATTTTAGCTATCATAACACAGCGAATTTTCAATGTCAACGCGCAATATAGCACAACCGGAATCAAAGATCCAGCTCTGTTTCTCCGTCGCCCTGAGTAATGTGCCATTTTTCGTGACCCATTAGCTCCTCCAATGTAACTCTTTCTGAAAGCACATTTGCTATCATCATATTGTTTTTAGGCGGCTTTCGTGTAATCATAAACCCGTTATTCAGCAATACATTTTTATATTTGCCGTAAAACCCGGTTCCCACAACAACATATTCCAGGCTATTGTCATAACAATATTCCGATACACCTTCAGCTAATGCCTTTATAAATCTCTCGTTTTCCGGGTCTGTAAAAAATTCAACAGCAGAAGTCATCTTAGAACCATTAGCAACCGAATTATGAAGTATTGCAAATCCGATTATCTCATTATTTAACTTAGCAAGTACAGTTACATAGTCCACATCGGGTCTTTCATTGTATCTGTAATTCAAATATTTATAATCCCTTGCCAGCATGACTCTGTACTTGGATTTATATTTATCCCAGCACTCCTGAACCTCTGCAGGAACTCTCTTGAGAACCTCAAATTTTATTTCCGCATCCATGCTTCTTTTGAGCTTATTTTTCATGTATGTAGAATATATAAAGTTGCCCATGGATGCCAATGTCCCTATCTTTATTCTTCTCTTAAGTATGTTTGTGATTAATATGGGCTTTACATAGACTTCCTTTTCAAAAAGAGTTGGCCAGCCAAACCTTTGGTATGCAGGATATGATTGGTCGTTGGCAAGGCCGATTACCACATCCACTCCGTCCTCCAGACCCCTGTTGCAGGAATTTTCGGTCATTTGCCTGAATATTCCCTGCTTCTTGTAATCAGGATGAGTCATTGATTTAACGGAGTGAGCCGTAAGAAGTGTCTTTCCGTTTACGTAAAGCTCATTTGGCAGCAACCCGTCACAGCCTATTACCTTGTCGCCTTCCTTCAGTAGGTAC
>DOON01000281.1:6282-6633 GCA_003514865.1 Clostridiales bacterium | reverse complement strand
TGAGGGCATAAAAGAAATGATAACCGAAAGTGCAGATTCAAAGGTTGTGAATGCCGCTGAAATAGCCGATGAGTTGGGAAGTATACGTGCAATGAACGTAGTGCTTTTGGGAGCTTTAATAAAATCTATGGATCTTATGGATGTTGATTGGGAAAAAGCAATACGAGACTGCGTGAAGGAAGAATTTGCAGATATAAATATACGTGCGCTGAAGGCCGGAATAGACAGCGTGTCATTTGCCGAGGCACTGTAAAATTAAACGATGTGAGGAAAAGCATGAGCTATAAAATTTTGGCAATAAATCCGGGTTCAACTTCTACAAAAATTTCATTATATGAAGATGAAAGGGAA
>DOON01000281.1:1135-6094 GCA_003514865.1 Clostridiales bacterium | reverse complement strand
TATAAAAGATCTTTCTGCTGTTGTGTCAAGAGGCGGAATGCTTCCTCCGGTAAAAACCGGTGCCTATGCAATTAATGACCTCATGGTTGACAGGGTGACAAAGCGTCCTGTCATGGAGCATGCGTCCAACCTTGCTGCTCCTATTGCTTATGATATTGCAAGGGAAGCGGGAATCCAATCCTACATATATGACTGCGTAATGGCTGATGAGCTCACTGACATGGCGCGCATATCCGGAATGCCCGAGTTGCCAAGAACAAGCGCCAGCCATGTGCTGAACACAAGAGCAATGGCCATAAAGGCTGCAAAGGAATGTGGCAGAAGATACGAGGATATGAATATAATCGTAGCTCATTTAGGCGGAGGAATATCTATCAACATACATGAAAAGGGAAGAATAACCGATTTGGTATCGGATGATGAAGGCCCGTTTTCACCTGAAAGGGCAGGAAGGGTTCCATGCAGAGAGCTGATTAACCTGTGCTACTCGGGAAAATATGATAAGAAGACCATGCAGAGAAAGCTGAGAGGAAACGGTGGTCTGAGAGCTTATTTAAACACAATCGATGCCAGAGAAGTGGAAGAAATGATTTCTGAAGGCAGCCAGGAAGCAAAACTGGTGTATGAGGCCATGGCATACCAGATAGCCAAGGGAATTGGAGAGCTGGCAACAGTTGCAGACGGCAACATAGACGTTATAGTCCTCACCGGAGGCATAGCATATTCTGCAATGCTGACGGGCTGGATTTCAAAAAGAGTCAGCTTCATAGCTCCCGTTGAAATTTTAGCCGGCGAAAACGAAATGGAGGCGCTTGCTTTCGGAGCACTGAGAGTTCTGAAAGGCGAAGAATCAGCAAGAGAATACACAGAATAAAACAGAGGGAACGCGTAAGCTATTTACGGTTCCCTGCTTTATTTTAACACGATGTTGTGTCCTGATATTTTTATTTATTTTTTCTGTGAAATCATATACAATATAAATAAAATTGTACGTCGGGGGAATAAGATGAAATTAGACCATTTTGTTATAAATGTCGATAAAAATTATCAAACAGATGAAGCAATTATTAAGTACATCAGATCCAAGGGGTTCCCCTATGAACCAAAATGGGGAAAAGGCACTGCCGGATTTAAGGTTTCAAATTTATGGATAGGGAATGAATACTTTGAAATGATACACATTATGAAGCCAAATGGTGGAGGATGGGTTGAGGAGTGGACAAAGAAATATAATCAGGGTCACAGAGGAGTGATTTGCCTGATGCTGGATGTTGGAGAAATAGAAACAATCCATGACTCGTTAAACAACAAGGGCATAGGTATAACTCGGCCGGAATGGCTGGAATTCAAGTGGTTTTTTAATCTGCTGACACGCAGAATGCCATGGAGAAACTGCTATGCTCCTTTTTTTGAAGGTGTTCCCATGCAAATCGGATTTCAGGAAATGAGGGATGAAAAATCAAGAGATGTTATGAATCAGTACATGGTTCCAAATTCAAGGGATAATGGAATTATGGGGATAAACAGGGTGGTTGTTAAGGGGCAATTTACTGAAAATGATTTTGCCATGATTTTAACTATTTTTGGAGAGGCGTATAAAAATGAAGCTTCGATAAAGGTAGTATTGCCATCAACTCAGATTATAGAATTTGTAAAGGATAAACATTATCAAACAGAAATTTATACCGATTCAGGCAGGGGAGACCTTATTGAAATAGAAAATGTGCGGGTAAATTGCTAATTAGCAATGCTTAGTAATAGGAGGACATATTATGAAAGTTGGAGAAGTATGCTTATTTTCAAGTGATGTTATACGGTTGTCAAGCTTTTACAAGACACTTTTTAATATTGATAACGGCTGTGATGACGATGTTCATCAATTTATTATATCAGAGGAAACAACGTTGACTGTCTATAACGACGGAACAGAAAGAAAAACAAATCCTCATAATATTTGTATTGCATTTACGGTTGATGATGTTGATGCTGAATTTGAGAAATTAATAGCACTTGGTGTCGAGATTATTGACCCTCCGACCATAAGGCCGTGGGGAGCAAAGAATATGAGTTTTTTAGATCCTGATAATAATTTGATTGTTTTCAGGTGTTTCCCTGAACAGTAGTACGTGCAGGTCGGCGGCGGCGGTAGNNAGCTTATCCAAATAGCGAATTTCCCGCATAATTGATTCTTCAATGTCTTCTACTCGGACACCGCATATAACACCTTTGATTAATGCTCGTGAAGGATTTAGCTGCGGAGCCTCCGCAAAGAAGGTCTCAAAATCCGTCTGTTCTTTTAATTGAGCTTCTAATTGTTCCTGGCTATATCCTGTCAGCCAACGGATGATTTCATCAACTTCTATTTTTGTGCGTCCTTTTTTCTCCGCCTTGGTGACATAATGAGGGTAGACACTGGCGACACTCATTTTATAGATATTATGCTTGTTCATAATATATCCTCGCTTATATGGTTTTCTTTATTGTATCATTAAATATAGTATTTGTCTTTTATAATTAAGTCCCCTTCCATATTTGTTTTAATTGAATGCAATGCAAAATAATGGTATAATTTAGTCAGTAGTTAAGTGATGAAGTATTTTGAGGTGAGTAAAAATAAAGCTTATTACGGCGAAAAGAATAATGATTTTTTTATCTGTATTTTTTGCACTATCACTTATTTTGTTTTATGTTTTTAGTGCAGATGAAATAAAAAATATTGCATTAATTATGATGGGAATATTGTTCATTTTACTAACCATAATCCGGCTAATTTTTTGGAAATGTCCGTCATGCAATTTTTGGCTTCCAATACGCGAGGGGGCTGCCTTTAAACATTGCCCTTACTGTGGAAAGCAGTTGCCGCTTTAATTCCGTGATGAAAATAATTATGTATTAATTTTAGTACCTAATTTCTATTTGAAAATATAAGAGTTATAAATAATATTATGAAAAGAGAAAATGCGGTGAAAATAGATAAAACAGAACATAGGATAAAATATGCTGCGGCATTTATATTGCTGGTATTGGTGGAAATTTTTATTGCGTTATATGTGCATGATGAATTTATCCGACCATATGTAGGAGATATATTGGTTGTTGTAGTAATTTATTGCGCAATAAGGGTGGTCTTCCCAAGCAAAATTACACTGCTGCCGCTTTGGGTATTTCTATTTGCGGCATTTGTTGAATTTCTACAATATATAGAATTAGTAAATACTTTGGGCCTGCATGAAAGTAAATTTTGGAGAATCATAATTGGTTCAGTATTTGACTGGAAAGACATTATATGCTATGGAATAGGTNNGAAACAAGAATTTGTAGGTGAGGAGAGATAATGATGAAAGATGTTTTTTTGGTATACAATACAAGCTGTTTTTATGAAATTGTTATTTTGAATTATTTTATGAGTTTCACAAAATGTGAAGTTATTATGCTCATTGGATGGAAAAGCAATATGCACTGCAGAAGGATATTCTGTTAATGTTGATACATCATTAAATAAAGTAAACTTAAGTGAAGTGAGAAGTTTTATCATACCTGGCGGAGATGTATCAATTATCAACAACAAAGAAGTTAAAAGTGTATTACAGGAACTGAAAAATAAGAAGGCTCTAATTGCCGGAATATGTGCAGGTGTTGACTTGCTAGATGAAGCCGGAATACTGAAAGATATAAAATCTACGCATTCTACAGATGAGGATGTAGTAAATGATAGCAAAGTCATTACTTCAAGAGCCAATGGTTATGTTGATTTTGCAATTGAAGTTGCAAAGGAATTAGAGTTGTTTGAAGATGACGCAGACTTAGAAGAAACTATTGATTTTTGGAAACATTATAAAAGGGTTCATTAAATGCCAATTTTACATACGGATATATATACAGGAATTTATTTGACTTGTCGGAGTTGTATAGGCTATTTGTATTTTATGGAGGAATTATTTAATGAAAAAAATATTTAAATCCTTTACCTTTTGGTTTGTTATATTAGCTATATTTGAAATATACATGCACCAAATAGGGCAGGATTCAAAAAGTATTGTTTTGATTTACCTAAACCCGATCTTAAGGGCTATATCTCGTTCTGATATAGCAAGTGATTTTATGAATTCAGGGATGAAAGTATCTTCTGGAACAATCATTGGACATATTTCAATATATTGGTACGTNNGTTAAGACGTATCTCCAATAGCACAAAACGAGCATGAACAGAAATTTGTCGGACTGGAAAATTTGAATTTATAGCACCGTTTAGGTTTCAGATTACTTCCATAATGTAGGAGAGAGACGTATTTATGAATCTTAAAGAAAGAGCTAAACAATTAAAAATAGATATTCCCGCTGTTTTTATAGCATTAAAGAAAAAAGAAACACCGATGATAGCGAAAATTTTTGCCGGAATAACAATTATATATGCTTTGTCTCCAATTGACCTTATTCCAGATTTTATCCCCGTATTAGGTTATTTAGATGATGTAATTATATTGCCATGTCTTATTGCTTTGACAGTACGATTGATTCCGACTGATATGTTTGCGGAATGCCGTATTCGTGCTGAAGGGTTATGGGTAAACGACAAACCTAAAAAGTGGTATTTCGCCTTACCAATTGTGGCAATTTGGTTGCTTATGATTTATCTCATAACAAAAGCAATTTGGTTTTGATAATGAGCATTTTGATGATGACAAATTTCAATTTGATGCAATATCATAGGGAATATAAACAGAAATTACGAGAAAAAATCTATATAATTGGAGAGTGGCTCAATAGGAAATCTCCATTTAGTAAGGTGAAAAGAAATGTTTGAAAATGGTTTTATAACTGCATTATTATATGATGTGCAAGTTGTAGCCAACACAATTAGACTTAAAACCTGAACATTGAGGAAAAGGGAGGATGAAAAAGATATGATACGGGAAATATTGAAACTTGGAAATCCGAAGCTTTATGAAATTAGTGAAG
>DOON01000281.1:0-1094 GCA_003514865.1 Clostridiales bacterium | reverse complement strand
TAGAGCGTTATAAGCGTGCGGACATTTTTTACCTGGATGAGAATTTTAAACCGCAAGAGATGCATCTGGAGGGAGACATTTCGGAGCTGTTACAGCATGAATATGACCATTTGGATGGGATTTTAGCCACTATGCGTGCGGTTGATAATAAGTCGTTTTATTTTGAGCAAATGAAGCGGGATTTTTGATATTACCGGTAATTTGCGGAGGATGCAGCAATTGAGAATCAAGGAGTAAGTATGGTTTATTTAAATAGTTTTACATTCCCAAGCAGGGATAGGGAATTTCATTTTTTCTTGGACATAAAAAGAACATGCTATGATTCCTTTTATCCATTTAGAATATTGTCCGAACACAGCTTTGAAAGAGTTGATTTTGAGCCGATTACAATTTTCTACGGAGGAAATGGTTCAGGGAAGACAACGGCATTAAATGTTATAGCAGAAAAAATACAGGCGAAACGTGATTCTGCCTATAATAAATCGAATTTTTTTGCTGATTATGTCAATATGTGCAGTATGGAAAGCGACATCAGCATGCCAAAAGCTAATATCATAACCAGTGATGATGTATTTGACTATCTTTTGAATATTCGCTACATTAATGAAGGTGTCGACCAAAGAAGAGAAGAAATTTTCAATGAGTATTTAAGTCTTAAGTATTCTGAATTTCAGTTCAAATCAATAGATGATTATGAGTATCTGAAAAGGGTGAACAGTTCTAGAAGCAAGACGCAGTCGCGCTTTGTCAGAAGTGAGCTGATGAACAACATTCGCGGATATTCCAATGGAGAGAGTGCTTTTAAATTTTTTATCGAAAAAATCAGAGAAAATGGACTTTATTTACTGGATGAGCCTGAAAACAGTCTTTCACCTAAACTACAGCTGAAATTGAAAGAATTTCTTGAAGATCTAGCACGTTTTTCAGGATGTCAGTTTATTATATCCACGCATTCGCCGTTTCTCCTTTCAATGAAGGGAGCCAAGATATATGACCTTGATGAAAATCCGGTAGATATAAAGCCTTGGACAGAGCTGGAGAACATACGTATATTATATGGGCTTTTGAAAGAATTTGAGGATGTTATAAAATTA
>DOON01000128.1 GCA_003514865.1 Clostridiales bacterium | reverse complement strand
TATGCTGGCAACACTAACTGCTGAATGGATGTATCTGCACGGGATTGAAACCGCAACCGCAACGGCGCCCTCTTTCACCTTATGAATAGCGCCCGAATCATTGCCGCCGGACGATGATGCTCTGTACTGATACGGTACATTATACTTCTCGGCTATTTCCACAGCATTTCTTACTTCATCGATATTATAAATTGTTGAGCCGTCCATAATTGAGAGCGCAGCACCTTTTCCAAGCTGTGTTATTTTTGAATGCTCTTTTATCTCCGGCATATCCGCGCAAATTGTGCCTTCTAAAACTAAAGCATAATCGGGCTCCAGAGCATATGCTGCCGTTATGGCTCCCCTGCATCCAACCTCTTCCATCACGGTGAAAACACCATAGAAATCAGCGTCAAGCTTCATGCTTAAAAGCTCTAAAATAGCACTGCAGCCTGCACGGTCATCCAATGCCTTTGCTTTTATCAGACCATCTCCGAACTCAACATAATCACTTTTAAATGTTATGTAATCACCGATGCTTACAAGCTTTTCAGTTTCAGCTTTTGAATATGTACCTATATCAATGTAAAGCTTATCAATGGGCAGAGATGTTCCTCTCTCGTCGGAGCTCATTAAATGAATTGCCTTTGAGCCTATTACACCTGGAACTTTATTTTCGCCTACTAATACTACTTTTGAGTTTAGCACCCTTTGGTCGATTCCGCCAACGGCTTGAAATTTTATAAAGCCGTCTGAATCAATGTGAGATACTATAAGTCCCACTTCGTCCATGTGAGCGGCAACCATGATCTTCTTATTTTTTCTTCCCTTGTTGTGGGCAATGACATTTCCTAATTTATCAACATAATATTCGCAGCCTATTTCGTCTAATTTACTTTTTATATAGTTTCTTACCTCGTATTCACAGCCTGATACGCCGGAAAGGTCGGTTAATTCTTTTAAAAACATAATATTTCCTCCAAGACGGAATTATCAAGCTCGTTTATGAATCGAGCTATTGCTTTTCCTGCAGCTTCAATATCCTTTAAATCAACTGTTTCAACAGATGTGTGCATATATCTGAGGGGAACGGATATTAATATGCACGGTATTCCCTCTCTGCTAATCTGGACAGCATCGGCATCTGTGCCTGAGCCTCCCGGTAAAGCTTCATATTGGAGAGGATAATTGTATTCCTTGCATACGTCGATAAATTTTTTTATAAGCTTGGGATTAAACCTGCCTCCAAATGCTATTATAGGCCCTTTGCCCAATTCGCATGTTTCAGGTGGCATTCCCGGAGCTTTCCCGAAATCAACATCCAAAACTATTCCTATATCGGGATTAATTTTATAGCTGGCCGTTGTCGCACCCCTCAGGCCCGTCTCTTCCTGAGCTGTCGCTGCGTAGTATATGCTGCTTTTATGAGAAATCTTTTTTAATTCCTTTGCCGTTTCAAGCATTATTGCAACACATGCTTTATCATCAAAGGACTTGGCTGAAATAACGCTTCCATGAAGTGAAACAGGCTCTCTTTTTATTGTTGCTACATCACCTATTCTCACCAATTTTTCAAGCTTTTCTCTTGAGTATCCCGTGTCTATGTACAAATCTTTTAATTCCAGTGATTTTTTTCTTTCCTCCTCATTTGTAACATGAGGTGGTTTAATTCCTATAACTCCAAAAATATTTTCTCTTCCGTACACAGTTACATCCTGTGCCACCAGCGATGCAGGATTAATGCCTCCCACAGATGTGAAGCCAAGGAATCCTTCATCGGTTATTTTAGTAACCATCAGGCCTATTTCATCAATATGGGCTGCCAGCATTATCTTTTTGTCGTTAGTTCCATCCTGCCTAAATATATAACTTCCTAATTTGTCGTTTTCCACCGAATCCGTGTATGGAGCGAAATGTTTTTTTAATATGTCTCCGTTAACATGCTCGAAGCCTGAAACAAATTGATTTGAGCAGACTTCAAACAAAAATTCTTTTAGCATACTGCCTCCTTATATTATGGTACTTTCACGCATTTAAAAGGCAATCAGCCAAGCGATTTTTAACCAATCGCTTAACCAATTGCCATCAATTGCTTAACAATCACTATTTAAATAATTCTCCAAGAGCGTCACCAAGTGACTCGCCAATGGTAAAGTTTGCTTCCTCTTTTTGATATGCTTCTTCTTCAGTTACAAAATCATCGCCCTTATCTTCAAGTATGAATGTAAGGTTGAGGTTTTTGCCTTTCATATCTAATCCAAGAACCTTAGCATCCTTTACTTCACCAACTTTTACAACCTGAGCAGGTGTTCTTAATTTTTCAGAGGATACTTTAGCAATAGGAATGAAGCAGTCAATATTTCCATTTACACTTACATGAACACCGTCAAGCAAAATACGAGTTATTTCAACAGGAATTATATCATCCTTGTTCAAATTCTTTGCATATTGGTCGAAAGGATGTTCAACAAGCTGTTTTAAACCAAGGCTTACTTTTCTGTCTTTTCTTGTAATGTTTAATATTTTTGCTGTTACTTCCTGTCCTTCTTTAACAACATCTGTTACCTTTTCTGTCCTCGCCCAGTCAAGATCCTTAATGTGAAGCAGACACTCAATTCCATCTATTTCAACAAATGCTCCAAAATCTGCTATTCTTGTTACCTTTCCTGTAACAACATCTCCCTTTTGATGTTTGTCAAGGAATATTGACCAAGGACTCTTAACAGTTGCTTTGTAACTCAATGACAGTTTTCTGTTTTCTTTATCGATGCTCTTCACTTTTACGCTGATTTTATCGCCTGTCTTCAGAACTTCTGAAGGATGCTTTATTCTTGTCCATGCAATCTCATTAATGTGAAGAAGCCCGTCAATTCCATTGATTTCAACAAAGGCACCGTAATCTTGAATGTTTTTAACAGTTCCTTCGTAAATTTCACCTTCATTGATACTTGCCCAAACTTCATTGTCTTTTGCTTCTTTTTCTAATTTTTCTATTTCTCTTGATGTAAGAATAAGTTGTTTTCTGCCTTTGTTATTCTTTGTCTCCAGAACCTGAACCTTTATCGTTTTGCCTACATATTCGGAAGGATCCGCATTTCTTCTTACAGAAATCTGGTTTCTTGGTATGAATCCCTTAATTCCTTTAACTTTTCCGTAAATTCCGTACTGTGAAGCCTCAATGATATTTGTTTCGATTGCTGTTCCGTCAGCCTTCATTTTTTCAAGCTCTTCCCAGATTTTGTTCTCTTCAAGAGGCTTCCTTGTTAAAACTCCATTTCCGTCCTGGT
>DOON01000158.1:10239-10863 GCA_003514865.1 Clostridiales bacterium | reverse complement strand
AGCTATGTGCTTGAATCAGTAGGAGCTCTTGCGGGCTACGTGCCATATACATGCTACAGCTCACTGGGAAGCTATATAGAGAAAAATCCTGATACCATACAGAAATTTGCAAATGCCTTATATAAAGGAATGGTTTGGGTGGATGAACATTCGTCACAAGAGGTGGCAGAAGCTATTCTTCCGCAATTTGCTGACTCTAAGGTAGACTTTATTGCAAAAATTGTACAGAACTACAAGGACCTGAATACCTGGAATCCCGATCTAGTATTAGGCGAGGACGGATACAACAGATTAATTGATATAATGAAGACAGCAGGCGAAATTGAAGAAGGCGCCCCCTACGACAAAATTCAGACGCCTGATTTCGCAATAAAGGCAAAAGAAGTTTACAAGAAATAACTGGAAAGCATTTAAAAAAGACCATCCGTTTATTCCGCGGATGGTCTTAATACATTAATATTGATTAAACACAGGCGTTACATTTCCGGTATTAAAGTTAAGCCCTGCCTCCTGGAATGATAAGCCCTCGATATTATATTCCACGTCAGCAATGTCAAACTGCTCCAGGCAAAGCACAACTATAGCATTCATATCCGCAAATTCTTCTTCTGAGAGATTGACATC
>DOON01000158.1:1330-10225 GCA_003514865.1 Clostridiales bacterium | reverse complement strand
AACTCCGAGATTAACAACCGCCTTGTTGCTTTTAATATCCACTCCCCTTAAATTAACACTTACAGGGATACTGTTACCCAGCACAGTGTCTGAAGGCGGACCGCCGAAGAGCTTCTCTACCACTGCAACAGCAGGATTTCCGATTTTACTTGCAGAGAAAGTTACGGGAACATAGTGCCCTGCAACCTCTGTGTCAGGAGCTTTATAATATACGGTGTAATTTACTCCATCTGCGGAGCCGTATAAATTGATGTTCTCCCTTTCAAATGCTGTATTTATGGCATAGCCTTTCGGCAGTGAAGCCAGAATCTGTCCTTCAACCAACAGCTCTACCTTGCTTATGGTAGGAAATTCAGTCAATGTATATGTAACGGCAGAAATCATGTTTTCCTCTTGATCATAAGAAGAGGTGTTCAGTATATTTTTGCTGAAATCAACTCTGCAAAGACCATCCTTGATTGACATTCCCCTGATTTCTGTTCCAGCGGGCAATACACCATGAAGATTGGACTGAGCAATTTTCTTTTCGGCATCGCTTCCTACAACCATGCTTCGCAGGGTAGCCTTGGCAATTCCTTCTTCCCAAGGAATCTTTGTATTTACGGGAACTATAAAGCCGTTTTCATCTTCATAATAAGCCAGTATATCCGTTTTTTTAGCTTCCTCCACACCTGGTACGGAAGTTTCGATTACAGGCTCCTGAGGTACCTCTCCTACGATTGAATCATCCACAATTTCAAACTTCGATAAATCATCCAAGTCTGCTATATCTGTCTTATTTTTCTCCTTCAGACCAACCATCATATCTAAAGTACTGCATCCTGTTATACTTACCATCAGACATAAAATCATTATCATAGATATAATCTTATAAGCCAATTTTAAACCCTCCTCGCGTCTTTATATATTTATTATATTTAGCATGTACTCTGTATATGATAAATATTTAAATATAATTTAGAAATAGGATCGTGTTAATTTCGTATATTACATACTCATTTCATCATTATAATTCCGGCAAGCAATCCTCTTTTTCCTCCCTGACCTCTGTGGGAGAAAAACATATGGCTGTTGCATTTTGTACACAGATTTGAAAATTCAATATTCTTTTCTTCCATTCCCTCTTTCCTCATCAAAAAGCTGTTGATTTCCCAAAGATTAAAGTGATACTTGGACCCCTTAGTTTCCATATATGTTTCAAACTCACTGTTTTCACTTAAAAACAAATCTGCCACATCCTTNNGTCCTTGTCGACTTCAAAGCAATCCTGGCATAAGGATGGTCCGATTGCAGCTATAATATCCGAGGGCTCGGAGTTAAAATCATCAATAAATGCCCTCACCATTTTACCCGCTATATTCAGCAATGTTCCTCTCCATCCTGCATGTGCAATGCCGGCCGCCTTCTTTACCGGATCATAAAAAAATATTGGTGTGCAGTCCGCGTGAAATGACATCAATGCTATATTTTTCTTATCCGTATATAGTCCATCCACATTTTCAATCTCCGAACTTGAAAGCATCTTTCCTTTATGCTCCTCCGTCACATACATTACGTTATTTGTATGTGTCTGATGAGTCCTAACTATGTCATCAACGTTTATATTAAGCTTTTCAGCCATTATTTCAATATTTCTTCTCACATTTTCAGCGCTGTCACCCGTTCTGAAGCCTATGTTCATAGATTCAAAGGGCCCGTCGCTCACTCCGCCGTACCTCGTAGTAAAACAGTGAATCAAATCATCATACCCGTCAAATGAAGGGAATGTCACATATTTAAAATCCTGCAAATCATTCAATTTATACATGTTAGCCTCCTTATTTGTTCCTGCCGGAGAATGGCATTACTAAGACTGATTATATCACAGCAGAAATTTTTTGTATACGAGTAAGTATTTTATGTATTTTAATCAAATGTTGTGATAGAATTAACTGTAACTTCAATATATCTTAATTTTCACTGATTTATACAAGTCAGATAGGAGGCTTTATGATAATATCACCTGTTTTCAGCAAAGAAAGCAACAAGGCTCTTTACATACAGCTATATGAATATATCAAGACAGAAATAACCACAGGATTACTGAAACCGGATTCAAAGCTTCCCTCCATAAGAGAAGCTTCATCAACTCTCGGGCTCAGCAAGACAACTGTGGAAAATGCGTACAGCCAGCTTGTGGCAGAGGGATATATAGAAAATTCTCCAAAGAGAGGATACTTCGTGTGCGACTTAAGCGACTACAGCTTCAAGGACAGCCATAAGTCTTCCAAAACAGCAGTCAGCCTCCCCGGAGAAATAGAATATATAAACGACGGCGTGGACAGAGACAGCTTTGATTCCTCATCATGGAAAAGGCTTTACAACAAAATCATCTCAGATGAAGACACAAATATTTACAGCAGCGGTTCAATACAGGGCGAAAAACTGCTCAGGGAGGAAATCGCAAATTTTGTAAATACAATGCGCGGCGGTCATACAAATGCTCAGCAGGTTGTTGTGGGTGCAGGGGTGCAGTATCTCCTTGGAATATTAATAGGAATAATTAAAGAGGACTACAATACAGTGGCAGTTGAAAAGCCTGGATTTAACAAAGCCGAATTTATTTTTGAAGACCACATGTTCAACATAAATCACATACATGTCACAGACCACGGCTTCCCTGTGGATGAGCTCCGAAAAAGTGATGCGGGGTTGATTTATATAAGCCCTTCACACCAATATCCTCTCGGTACAATCATGCCTGTAAATAAAAGAATGGAGCTGCTGGATTGGGCACATAGGAACAACGGGCTGATAATTGAGGACGACTATGATTCAATGATACGATATGGGGGAATGCCCATACCGTGTCTTCAGGGATTGGATAAGAATGACTGCGTTGTTTATCTGGGCTCATTCTCTAAAATGCTTCTTCCGTCACTGAGGATAAGCTTTATGGTTCTTCCCGACAGGCTCCTTCCAAAATACAATTTAATAAAAGCCAGACACACTCAATCAACCTCTAAAATAGACCAGCTGGTATTGGCAAGCTTTATGAGAGAAGGCCATATGTCAAAGCACCTTAGAAAAATCAAGAGAATTTACAAAAAGAAAAACACCTTACTGGTAAACAGCTTTAAAAATACATTTGATGGCAGGTTGGAGGTTATAAGCTCAGATTCAGGTCTCCACATAGTGTGCGAAGCAATTACCAAAAAAGCTGAAGAGAAATTAAAAGAAGATGCGAGAAACTTAAATATACTTTTAAATATTATAAGCAGCAAGAATGGAAAAATCATATTTTCACTTAATTACAGCGGAATAATTATGGATGAAATTCATAATTTTACTGTCTTGTTGGGAAAAGCATTATTCCAATAGATAAGATGATGATAGGTTGTTGAAAAAGTTCGTTCTGCAAGGCGCCGGAAGACGGGCAACCGGAGCGTATTAATACATACGTGAGGATTGACCGGCTGAACGGCAACGAAGCAGGCGGGCTTTTTCAGCAGCCTGATCCGGGCATTCGCCCAGATATTTTACTTACCCTGCTGCATTCTCTCTGCTATTATGAGGCATCTTATCATATCCTCAGTGAAATTCAGCGAACCGTCTGAGTTTCCTTTAACATATCCTGCAGCTATCCATTTTTTAATATATTCCCGATAAAATTCCGGAATATCCGAAATATTTCTGTATCTCTTTACTTCATATACATCCATAAAATCAATTTCTCTCTTTATATCATCTATAAATTTATCCCAGTGAGTCAATATGAGTCTCGGGCATAATTTTCCGCTCCAGTGGCGGTGAGGAACAATATTGTCCGTGCTTATTCCTGTGGCTCTTATTAACTGAGCGACAAATTTTATTGCTGTTTCTTCGGCTCCATTAACCTCGGTAATTTCAATTCCGATGCTTTTCCTGTTTCCGTCTCCCTGAGCTCCGTCTCCTGCATGCCACGCCACCTCTGTAACTGGTAGCTCCTGGTACACTTCTCCAGGCCCCACGGTAAAGTGCCAGCTCTTATTGCTGTCTACCGTATCAACATATATTGAATTAGCCAGTGCCGATGCTCCGGGATTGCCGGTGTTGTGGATTGTAATATATTCGGGCTTCATAGAATATTGTGGTCTTGCAAGCTTATTTGAAACAGGTATCAAATGCTGAATTATGCTTATTCCGTCCAACTGAATGACTATTCCGTCTTTAAGCAGCATTATTCATCACCGTCTTTTTTTCCAAGCACTTCTATGGCCCTTCTTATTATATCAGGTATTGGAACGCCCATGAGCCCTGCATTTTCAAGTATGCTTATTGCTTCANNTTTTTGAAGACTGCTGCTACAATCAATCCCGTTATATAGTCAACAGCCATGAACAGCAGCAGGGTCTGAAGTGCCATATCCCATCCGCCCATAAAGCTTGCCGTTATGCTTCCTATTATGCCTAACACTCCCAAAATTCCGACCTTATCTATATTTATATTTCCCATATTATTTCTCCTTAAAAAAAATAGAGCATATTTCAGCTCATATTATTTTATGCAGTTTGTTTACTCTTGTCCTTATTAATATAGAAATCATGCAATTATAGATATTCCGGCAAGATTAAAAATATCAGTATTTTATGAAATTTATTGAACGGGTTGTTGTTGCGGGGGGAGCGTAATCAAGCTTTCTGTCGGCTATGCCCAGCACATCCTCAGGTCTTATCCATGGCCTGTTCTGTATTGCGCTGGATTCTTCATGTGTAAGAAGACCCTTGTACGATGTCAGACTCCTTCTTACAAAGCCGTCCTTCACACAAGCCTCTGTTACTCCGTCATTCAGTATGCTTCTTATATATGGAAGCATTTCCGCAGCATATGCAATGGATGTTGACTGCGATATTGCTCCCGGAATATTGCTTACACAATAATGCACAACTCCGTTAACAACATAGCGTGGGTTATCATGGTGTGTTTCATGGCTGCGTTCAATTGCTCCGGGGTCATCATTGCTTATATCAACAAGCACGGAGCGCGGCTCCATAAGCTTAAGCATCTCCATGTCTATGAGGAAATCCTTCCTTTGTTTCGGCCACTTTACACAGTTGAGTATAAGGTCTGTCTGAGGCAGCAAGCTTGCTATCACTTCCTTGTTGCAGAACATTGTATGCACATGACCATGGTACAAATCTCCTATTTCTCTGAGAACAGACAGATTTATATCCAGAACTGTCACTCTTGCTCCAAGGCTGTAAAGAACCTGAAGAGCAGATTTTCCCACTACTCCGCATCCCATTATCACTGCGTTTATGCCGGGAGCTCCCGCCAATCCGCTTACAAATTTACCCTTACCGCCGTTGATTGTCAAAAGTGATTCAAGCCCGAACAAGGCACCCTGTTTTCCCGCAGCCTCGCAGTTCGGTGAACCGTATCTGTGGCAGTCTTCCGCAGTAAATGCAATAACCTTTTTATCAAGAAGCGCCTGAAGCTCCTCGGGATGGCCTGCAGGATGTATGCATGTCATTATTATCTGGTTTTCTCTGAGCAGATTATATTCGCTCTCCTCTATTTCCTTAACCTTTACAAGCATGTCGCATCTTTCGTACATTTCCTCTATTGTATCCACGATTTCTGCTCCCGCCTTCATATACTGCTCGTTCGTAAATCCGCTTCCTGCTCCGCAGTCTCTTTGAGCAAGAACCTTATGTCCGTCTGACGCTATTGTGGCAGCCTCAATAGGAGTAACTATGACTCTGTTTTCTCCTTCTTTTATATCTTTTAATACTCCAAATATCATATTTTTTCTCCTATCCTAATTTTTCAAAATAGCATCTGCAGGGTCAGTGTACACTAAATTATGCTTGACTGCAGTTTCCTTAAGCGTAAGCTTTCCGTAATAAAATGTGAGCCCTCTTCTGAGGTGGGCATCTTCCGTCAAGGCTGTCTCAACACCCTTGTTGGCAATAGCNNTATGGTAGGGTAGCTGCCGACAAGATGATTGATGCTGTATGTGAGAATCCTGAAGGTATGTTGTCAACGCAGTAATGCATAATGCCTTCCTCATAATAAACAGGGGCATCATGTGATGTGGAGCGGCATGTTTCAATTGCGCCCTCATCGTCGCAGGCAACGTCTATAACCATTGCTCCGGGCTTCATCATTTTCAAGTCTTCTCTGTATATAAGGTGATCTCTTCGGGTTTTATCCCAGAGTATGCAGTTTATTATCACGTCTGATTCCTTCAAACATGTAACAAGATTTTCTCTATTTGAATATACAAATTCAACATTTGAAGGCAGTCTGAATTTTGCCTTTTCCATAGCTCTGTAATTTACGTCCAGCATCGTAACCTTGTTTCCGAAGGCAGCTGCCAATTCTGCGGCTCCAATTCCTGAGCTTCCGCAACCTATTATTGCAATCCTCGGTGTGGCTGCTCCGACTATATTGCTGAGCATCGTTCCTCTTCCGCCATGCACCGACTGTGAGAAATGGAGAGCTGAAATAAATCCTCCCTTTCCTGCCAGTATACTCATGGGGCTAAGCATGGGAAATTCATTATTATCATCATCCACGTCCTCATATGCAATGCCTATGATACCTGTCTTCAGCATGTTTATGGTCATATCAAGATGTGCATTTGAGTGGAAATACGTTAAAACAATTTGCCCTCTTCTAAGCATGTCATACTCAGATGACTCAATTTCCTTAACCTTGTAAAGAAGGTCACATCTTGTATAAACCTCTTTTTTGCTTGCCATCACGGCTCCGGCTTCAATATACTCTTCATCGGTAAAACCGCTTCCTTCTCCTGCACTGTATTCAACGTATACGGTGTGTCCCTTCTTTGTAAGAGCGGATACCGATGACGGAACTGCGGCAACCCTATATTCATTGCGTTTATTTTCCTTTGGAACACCAATTATCATAATTCTTCTCCTTTACTAACCATTTACCATAAAACACGAAACAAAATGTCCGGTTGAAACCTCAATCAAAGGCGGGTCAGACTGCATGCATTCATCCCTGCACAGGTCGCATCTCTTTGCAAACCTGCAGCCAGGTTTCACATTTATTGGACTGCTTACCTCTCCCTTTATAAGCTGGAACTCAACATCCCTCTTCGATATGTCAGGCTCAGGTATTGCCGCTAGCAGCGCCTTTGTATAGGGGTGAAGAGGATTTTCAAACAGCTCGTCTGATGGTGCCATCTCAACTGTACGCCCCAGATACATAACCATTATCTTGTTTGAAATATGCTTAACAACGCTTAAATCGTGAGTAACAAACATATATGTGAGCCCAAGCTCGTCCTCAAGGTCCATGAGAAGATTCAATATCTGCGCCTGTATGGATACGTCAAGTGCTGAAACAGGCTCGTCACACACTATGAACTTAGGGTTTAAGGACAGCGCCCTCGCTATTCCTATACGCTGCCTTCTTCCTCCGTCAAGCTCATGGGGATATGCATTTGCATATCTTCTTGCAAGTCCTACTAAGTCCATTAGTTCTGCTGCCCTGTTGTATGTTTCAACCTTTGATTTGTACATTTTGTGGATGAACATGTATTCTGCAATTACCTCTATAACTGACTTTCTCGGGTCTATGCTTGAATATGGGTCCTGAAATATTATCTGAAGGTCTTTTCTTAGCTCCCGCATTTTTCCTGTACCAAGTTTTGTTATATCGTTTCCGTTGTATATTATGCTTCCTGCTGTAGGCTCTATAAGTCTCAGTATTGTCCTTCCCAGAGTACTTTTTCCGCAGCCTGATTCGCCTACCACTCCCACGGTCTCTCCTTTGTAAATGTTAAGGTTCACACCGTCCACGGCATGGAGCTTTGCTCCTCCGTTGAGCTTGAAGTGCTTTTTAAGTCCTGTTATTTCTATCAGCGGAATTCTTTTATCATTCATTTGTCTTCCCCCCTTGTGCCATTATTGTTTCGTCGAAAAGATGACATCTAAGCTCATGTGTGCCGTCTGTTATCTTTGTGGGATGAACTTTCTTGCACACGTCCATGCTGTACTTGCATCTTGGTGAGAAAACACAGCCTTCAGGCAGGTTTGTGGGGTCGGGCATAAGTCCGGGAATTGGGTTTAGCCTTGCGGAGCGTGATTTCAGATTTGGTATGGAGCCAAACAGACCCTCGGTGTACGGATGGTGTTTTTCTCCTGTGAATACATCAAATACTGTTCCTGCCTCCACTATTTCTCCTGCATACATTACCGCAACATCATCGCATGTCTTTGCCACTATCCCAAGGTCGTGGGTTATCATGAGCATTGATGTTCCAAGCCTGTCCCTGAGCTCTTTTATCATTGTCAGAACTTGTGCCTGTATGGTAACGTCCAGGGCTGTTGTGGGTTCGTCTGCTATTAACAGCTCGGGCTCGCATGCCAATGCCATGGCTATTACAACTCTCTGCTTCATTCCTCCTGAAAACTGGTGGGGGTAGTCTATTTTTCTTGAGGGCAGTATCCCAACCATTGAAAGCTTTTCTTCCACTCTTTTTTCCACTTCTTCTTTGCTGAGATTTTCGTTGTGTAAGAGTATTGCTTCTGCTATCTGGTCTCCTACACTCATGACGGGGTTTAAGCTTGTCATTGGGTCCTGGAATACCATGGCTATTTTATCGCCTCTTATCTGGCGCATATTGCTTTCGCTTATTTCAAGGATGTTTGTTCCGTCAAATTTTACGTGGCCTTTTAAAATTCGTCCTGTGTTGCTTGGTAGAAGTCTTAATATGGACAGTGCTGTTGTTGTTTTTCCTGCTCCTGTCTCTCCCACAAGCCCAAGGGTCTTGCCTTTTCCTATTTTTAAGTCTATGCCGTTTACGGCTCTTACTGTTTCTAAGTCTGTCTTGTATATTATTTCTAAGTCTTCTATATCTAATATTAAGTCGCTCATATTTTATCCTTCCTTTGAATTAAG
>DOON01000158.1:0-1205 GCA_003514865.1 Clostridiales bacterium | reverse complement strand
ATGAAAGATTAAGTACTTGTGACCTTACAAGCCTCACATAGTTTGTGAAGTATGCAAGGGTCAGGGCTATGAGCAGGTTTATGAAGTTTGCTCCTAATGCACACACCACCGCCATTGTGAACAGAATATCGGGAACGGACATAAATATGTCTAATGACCTCATTATTATGCTGTCAACTCTGCCTCCGAAGTAGCCTGCTATTGCTCCTAATGAGCTTCCCACTATACATGATGTCATTGTTGCAAGTATTGCTATTATTAAAGAGGTTCTTCCTCCGTGTATTATTCTTGCAAATACGTCTCTGCCGTAGGAATCTGTGCCCATTATGTGTTCTGCCGAGGGGGGCTGCAGCTTTATTTTAAGCTGCTGCTTTGTTGCTGTCTCGTATGGTGCTATTACGTCTGCAAGGAGTAATATTACAATTATTATGGTGAGCATGATAAGTCCTAGGACTGCTCCCTTGCTTTTTTTGAACCTTCTCCAGATTTCTTTTGTCTGGCTTTGTTTCTTGAATATTTCTTTGTTGGTTGTCTCTGTATGTTCCATGGAATCACTCCTTCGTTCTTGCATACTTGGCCCTGATTCTCGGATCTATATATGCGTATATTAGGTCTACCACCAGCATTACTACCGTAAAACATGCGGCTATGAGTATGGTGCCTGCTATGATAACAGGCTCGTCTTTGTAGGTGATACGGTCTACTATGAGGCTTCCTATTCCGGGAATAGAAAAGAGTTTTTCTGCGACAACTGCTCCTGCTATGAGTGAGCCGAGGCTCAGGCCTATGTTTGTTATAACTGGCAGAAGGGCGTTTTTCAATGCGTGCTTCCAGATAACGGTTTTTTCAGGTGCTCCTTTTGCTCTGGCTGTTCGCACGTAGTCTTGTCTTACGGACTCCAGCATGGAGGATTTTGTGAACCTCAGGTTCATTGCTGCAGGAGGTATGGATATTGCCAAAGCAGGCATTATATAGTGCTTGAATGTGTCTATTCCGTATGAGGGCAGCCAATTGAGCCTCAGGGCAAAAATAAATAAGAAAAGCATACCTAAAACAAAGGATGGTATTGCTGCTATGAGGAATGCAAGTATTGAGGGGATTGTATCCCACAGTGAATATTGCTTCACGGCTGCATATATCCCAAGGGGTATTCCTATGAGTGCAGAAAGCAGTACTCCCATTAGTGCAAGTTTTATTGTTACTAT
>DOON01000085.1 GCA_003514865.1 Clostridiales bacterium | reverse complement strand
CAACCGCAACGATTATGACTCGACCCAATTTCTTCGACCGTTAGGGAGAAAGAAATTGTAGGTGAGTCAAACGCGATGAGTTCCAGATTTGCATTAGCGAAAGCGAGTAAGCAAATTTGTGAACGAAACAGCGCCTCCCAAAGTATGCGACTGGAGGGAGGGAATACTTTGGTGAGTGAGACTGTGATTATCTACATTTATATTAAAGGTTTAAAGAGGTAATGTTCAGAGCTATTTACAAATTCTTTAAATTTTGATACAATTTAAATATTAATGGTTAAGAGGAAAAAATATCGGCAAGTTGGTGAAATATGCATAGAATCAGAAATCTATTGTTTAACAGGGTTGTGCTTGTATCACTGTCAATTCTGGTGCAGCTTTTCATACTGATAGTTGTGGTTTTGAAATTCAGTGATTACTTTTTTTTGTTTGATATTGTCTCTACGACTATAAGCGTATTCACGGTGTTGCACATTTTGAACAGCAAGAGTGACCCTGCGTACAAGGTTGCGTGGATAGTACCCATAATGCTCTTTCCTATTTTCGGAGGTCTTTTTTATCTGATGGTGGGCGGAGCGGGTTTATCAGACAAAATGAAAATAAGGATGTCTCAGATAACCGAAAAAATGAAGGAATCCTTAAGTCAGAATCAGGAAACGGTAGACATGCTTAAGGAAGAGAGCAATGTCGCCTTTAATCAGTGCAGATATGTTGAAAAATACACCCTATGCCCTGTATACAACAATTCGTACACCGAATTTTTACCATCCGGGGAAGAATTTTTTGAGCAGCTGTTGTTGGAGTTGAAGAAGGCTGAAAAATTTATATTTCTTGAGTTTTTTATAATAGAAGAAGGCGTAATGTGGAATTCTATCCTTGAAATATTGAGAGATAAGGCTAAAAAGGGAGTGGATGTACGTGTAATTTATGATGATGTGGGGTGTATGTTCAAACTTCCTTACAGGTACAACAGACAGCAGGAGGAATATGGAATCAAGTGCTGTGTTTTCAATCCGTTCATTCCCGTGCTGTCCTTAAGGCTCAATAACAGAGATCACAGAAAAATTGCGGTTATAGATGGAAAGACAGGATTTACCGGCGGATCAAACATAGCCGATGAATATATTAATGAACGTGAGAAATTCGGACATTGGAGAGACTGTGCAATAAAAATACAGGGTGACGCGGTCTGGAGTTTGACGGTAATGTTTTTGTCCATGTGGACATTCCTGAAAAAAAACAAGGAAGATTACAGCATATTCATGTCTCCTGCATCCGTTGGGAAAAAGGAGTGCCACGGATATGTGCAGCCATTTGATGACAGTCCAATGGATGATGAGCATGCAAGCANNATATTGAAACGCCTTACCTGATAGCTGATAATAAGATGATGGTTGCATTGTCTTTGGCAGCTAAAAGAGGCGTTGACGTGAGAATATTGACTCCTGGCATACCTGATAAAAAGTATGCATATGCCGTGACACAGTCCAGCTACGAAGAGCTTCTGGAATCAGGCGTTTCAATTTACCAGTATACTCCGGGTTTCAATCACGGAAAGACCTTTGTGGTGGATGACGATTATGCTGTTGTGGGAACAATCAATCTCGATTACAGAAGCCTTTACCTCCATTTTGAATGCGGAGTGTGGATGTACGGCACGGACAGTGTGGAGCAGGTTAAAAACAGCACCATGAAGGCTTTGGATGAAAGCCACAAAATCACTCTTGAGTATATCAGAAGCATACCGAAGATAAGAAAAATTTTAAGAACAGTTCTTAAAATTTTCGCACCGTTAATGTAATATATAGCTAATGTAATATATAATAAAGAAGGAAATAAGAATGAAAAAAGATTTTAAGTTTTATTTGAAATTGTTTTGGTCAACATTTACTCTGAGCGCTTTTACCATAGGCGGAGGATATGTAATTGTTCCGCTTATGAGAAAGAAGTTCGTGGAGGAGCTCAAATGGATTGAAGAGGAGGAAATGTTGAATCTGGTTGCAATTTCACAGTCAGCTCCGGGAGCAATTGCTGTTAACACCTCAATAATGGTAGGATACCGAGTTGCAGGCGTGTTCGGAGCGTTTGTAACAATACTGGGAACCGTACTTCCTCCCTTGATTATCATAACGGTAATAGCTCAGTTTTATGACATCTTCAAGGAAAATAAGATTATCAATGCTCTGCTGCTTGGAATGAGAGCAGGAATTGCAGCAGTTATTTTAGATGTTATAATCAAGATGGTGAAAGATATATTAAAAACAAAAAACAGAATATATATCCTTGTCATGATTGTATCGTTTATTGCTGCCGCCGTATTTAATATTAATGCCGCACTGATAATAATATTAAGCGGAGCCTTCGGAGGCTTTTACTACAACATTTACAAGAAGGAGGGCAGACAGTCATGATATTATTAGAAGTATTCTGGAGTTTTTTTCAGATAGGATTGTTCAGCATAGGGGGAGGTTATGCATCTCTTCCTTTGATAGAACATCAGGTTCTCGAGGTTCATGAATGGCTGTCTTTGGCGGAATTTGCGGATTTGCTCACCATCTCCCAAATGACACCGGGACCTATTGCACTAAATGCTTCAACATTTGTGGGAACAAAGGTTGCAGGTTTGCCGGGCGCCATAATTGCCACTGTGGGTAGTGTTACGCCATCATGCATAATAGTGCTTATTTTGGCCTACTTTTATTTTAAATATAAGAATTTATCCAGTATTCAGGGAGTGCTTAAGGGACTGAGACCGGCAGTTGTTTCACTGATAGCATCTGCAGGAATGTCAATATTGCTGCTTGCTGTTTTTAAATCTGAAGACGTCACCATCAAAAATATGAGCCTAGATGATATTAACTTTGTTTCCATAGCCTTGGTTGCCATAGGATTATCTGTGCTCAGAAAGTATAAACTTGATCCCATGAAAATCATGCTTGCAACAGGCATCATAGGGATATTTATTTATGGGATTATATAATATGAAAAATAAATTTACACATTTACATGTACATACTGAATATAGCCTTCTTGACGGTGCATGCAGAATTGAAGAATTGGTTAATAAAGCAAAGGAATTGAACATGGATTCTTTGGCCATTACGGACCACGGCTCCATGTACGGAGTTGTGGAATTTTTCAAGCAGGCAAAAAAAGCCGGAATAAAGCCGGTATTGGGGTTTGAAGCCTATGTGTCACCTCGAAGAATGACGGATAAGGACCCTCAAAAGGATAAAAGCCAATATCATTTAGTGTTGCTTGCTGAAAATCATGATGGGTGGAAAAACATCATAAAGCTTTGTTCCGCAGGCTTTGTGGATGGATATTATTATAAACCGCGTATAGACCATGAGGTACTAAGAGAAAACAGCAAAGGTATAATTGCTCTCAGCGCCTGTTTGGCGGGAGAGGTTCAGTCATATCTCCTTGATGGAAATTATGAGGAGGCTGTGAAAACAGCCTTGTTGTATAAGGAAATATTCGGAGAAAACAATTTTTTTTTAGAGCTTCAGGATCATTGAATGAAGGAGCAACAGGCAGTTAACCGAGAGCTTATAAAAATAAGTCGGGAGACGGGGATAAAGCTTGTTGCAACCAATGATGTCCACTATATAAATAAAGAGGATGCATACTTTCACGATGTGCTGCTGTGCATACAGATGCAGAATACTGTGGCAGATGAAGATAGGATGAAGTTTCCATCAGACGAGTTCTACCTGAAATCCTATGATGAAATGGCAGAGCTTTTTCCTGAGGAAGCATTGAAAAACACTGCAGACATAGCAGATAGATGCAATGTGGAGCTTGATTTTGACACTGTGCATCTTCCTGAATTCAAAATACCGCAGGGATACACGAAGTCGGGTTATTTCAGAGAAATATGCCAGCAGGGGCTGGCTGAAAGATACGGAAGTATTACGGAAGAGCTGCAGGTAAGATTGGATTACGAAATCGGAGTTATCGAGCAGATGGGCTACGTGGATTACTTCCTCATAGTCTGGGACTTTATAAAATACGCGAGAGATAACAATATAATGGTTGGACCGGGCAGAGGCTCAGCTGCCGGAAGCCTCGTGGCATATTCCATGAAGATAACAAATATAGACCCAATTGAATACAGCTTGATTTTTGAAAGGTTTTTAAACGCCGAGCGCGTGAGCATGCCCGATATAGATGTTGACTTCTGCTATGAGCGCCGCGAGGAAGTTATAGATTACGTAAGATGCAAGTATGGTAAGGAAAAGGTTGCACAAATTATAACATTTGGTACCATGGCTGCAAGAGGCTCCTTGAGAGATGTGGGAAGAGCTCTGAACCTATCCTATGGAGAGGTGGATTTCATTGCGAAAAAAGTGCCTATGAGTTTGGGAATGACCATATCAAAAGCGCTTGAAGTGAACAAGGAGCTCAAGGACTTATACGACGGTGATATGAAGGTCAAGAAGCTCATTGATATGGCTCTGAAGGTTGAAGGGCTGCCAAGGCATGCGTCAACTCATGCGGCAGGAGTGCTTATTTCCAAGGATGATGTTACGGAATACGTGCCACTGTCAAGAAATAAAGATATTATAACGACGCAGTTCAATATGGTGGAGCTTGAAGAGCTTGGACTTCTGAAAATGGATTTTTTGGGTCTCAGAACCCTGACGGTCATAAGAGATGCCATAGAACTGATTGAAAAGGAACACGGCGTAAAGGTGGATTTCAGCAGCTGCAGATATGATGACAGCAGAGTTTACAAGTTGTTTGCAAATGCGGAGACACTGGGGATATTCCAGTTTGAAAGCTCTGGCATGAGAGCGTTTCTTAGCGAGCTTAAGCCAACGGAATTTGAAAACCTGTCGGCAGCCAATGCCCTGTACAGGCCGGGTCCAATGGGACAAATACCTGTTTATATAAAAAATAAGCTTAATCCTGATTCTGTTACTTATCTCCATCCGAAGCTTGAGCATATACTGAACGTTACATATGGCTGCATGGTATACCAGGAGCAGGTAATGCAGATAGTAAGAGATGTCGGCGGATTTACCATGGGGCGCTCAGACCTTCTGAGACGTGCAATGGGAAAGAAAAAAATGAGCGTCATGCTTGAGGAAAGAAAGAACTTTATATATGGAAAGTCTGCCGAAAAAGGAGAATCTGCTATACTGGGCGCTGTTAACAACGGTGTCGACGAGCAGACAGCCAACGACATATACGACTTAATGGTTGAATTTGCAAAGTATGCATTTCCAAAAGCCCATTCAGTGGCATATGCCGCACTTGCATATGAGACGGCATGGCTGAAGCTTTACTATCCTGTGGAATTTATGGCGGCTTTGATTTCAAGCATCATGGGCAGCTCGGGAACAGTATCACTGTATATCAGAGAGTGCAAGAGGCTGGGGATAGAGATTCTTCCTCCTGATGTAAATGAGAGTAGCGGTAAATTTACCGTAGAAAAGGGAAAGATACGTTTTGGGCTTGCTGCAGTAAAAAATGTGGGTACAAACGTAATTGCAGAAATTATAAAAGCAAGGGAAGAGAAAGGAAAATTTGTTTCTTTTTCGGATTTCTGCACAAAGGTTGACCAGGGAGTTCTCAACAAGAGACAGATTGAATCACTTATAAAGTGCGGAGCTTTTGATTTCTTAAATGCAAGGCGTGCACAACTAATGGAAGTATATGAAAAAATCATAGATACGGTTGTCAGTCAAAAGAAAAGAAATATAGAAGGGCAATTTTCATTATTTGATGATGCTGTTTCAGCCAGCACGGATTTTTCAAACAAAGATGAATTGCCGAATGTGCCTGAATTTAATGAAAAGGTTCTGCTGTCCATGGAAAAGGAAATGGTTGGCGTATACTTAAGCGGTCATCCTTTATCAGAGTATGAAAAGGAGCTTGAGAAGTTGGCTACGACCAATACCAGCGAAATAGCTGAAATAGGGGAATCCGAAAATAACAGCGGGATAACTGACGGAAGCAGGGTAATAATTGGCGGAATAATTATTAAAAAACAAAATAAAATAACTAAAAATAACAATATGATGGCATTCGTTACATTGGAAGATTTATATGGTACGGTTGAGGTAATAGTTTTTCCGCAAATTTACGAGAGATACAGAGAAATTTTACATGAAGATAGTATAGTGCTTGTTGATGGCAGCATAGATGCATCGGAAGAAGATGCACCAAAGCTCATATGCAACAAAATCACGGAATTAAAAAAAGAAATCTTATCCACGCCGGGAAAACAGGCTTCGAGGAAGGTATACATAAAAGTGGAGGATTCGGAACATTATAAAGACATAAAAAAAGAGCTGATGAACACAATTTCCATGTACTCCGGAAATGATTGTGTTATAATATACAATCAACAAGAAAAGGCAAATATGGTTTTGCCGGAGAAAAATTGGGTAAATATAGGCAGTAAGGAATTGATTGAAAAACTGAAAGCCTTATTGGGAGAAAAAAATATTGCTATGAAGAACAATTGATGTGCAGGTGCTGTGCCTGAGCGTCCTTGTTGCTCCATTATCAGGAGGTTATTATGAGAAAAATAGGAGTACTTACCAGCGGCGGTGACGCACCGGGAATGAATGCCGCAATAAGAGCGGTTGTAAGGTATTCGATTTATAACAATGTGAACGTGTTAGGAATAAAGGACGGGTTCAGGGGTCTTGTCGAGGGAGACAGCATTGAAATGAACCTCTCATCCGTTGCTGATATAATACACAGGGGAGGGACTGTACTAGGGAGCGCAAGAAGCACCGCATTCAGAGGTGGAGAAGGATTTGACAAAGCACTTAAGAACATCAAGTACTTGGGTATAGACGGCATCGTAGCAATAGGCGGTGACGGAACATTCAGGGGTGCAAATGAGCTGGGAAAGGCAGGCGTTCCTGTAATTGGTATTCCAGGCACAATTGACAATGATCTTCCATACACGGAATATACGCTTGGCTTTTTTACCGCTCTGACAACAGTTCTGGAATCTGTTGAAAAAATCAGAGATACTTCATCATCTCATTCGAGGACGAATGTAATTCAGGTAATGGGAAGAGACTGCGGAGATATAGCACTCTATGCCGGACTGGCAGGCGGAGCCGAAATGGTTATTATACCTGAGGTTGAATACAACATTGATGAGGTGTGTGATAAAATAATGCAGGGAAGAGCCAGAGGCAAGAAGCACAGCATTATAATCCTTGCGGAAGGCGCAGGAGATGCCAAGGACATCAGTGAAACAATAGAAAGCAAGACAGGAATAAGCACAAGATATTCTGTACTTGGATATACTCAAAGAGGCGGAACTCCTTCAGCATTTGACAGACTCCTTGGAAGCCGAATGGGAGCAAAGGCGGCGGAGCTGTTAATAGGCTCGGTTAAGAACAGAGCATTGGGAGTGAGAGGCAGCGAGATATTTGACATGGATATAGATGAAGCGCTGTCCATGGAGAAAAAATTTGATGAANNGAGCTTACAAAAATATTATCTATATGAGAAAAAATAGAAACGATGGGGAAACCCGTCGTTCTTATGGTTAAGGAGGAGAATATGAGAAAGACTAAAATTGTTTGTACTATAGGTCCGTCTTCGGAAAATGAGATGAAATTCAGGGAGCTGATCCTGAATGGATTAAATGTGGCAAGGCTGACTTTTTCCCATGGAACACATGCGGAGCACAAGGCAAAGATAGATGTAATAAAAAAGGTGAGAGAAGAGCTGGGTACATCCACGGCTATAATGCTGGATACAAAGGGACCCGAAATCAGGACCAGAGATTTTGAGAATGGAGCAGTCGAGCTTGTCAAAGGTCAGGAATTTATATTTACATCCAGAGATATTCTTGGAAACAGTGAAATAGTAGGTGTTACATACGACGGATTTGCGGAAGACATAAAACCGGGTGATATCATACTTGTTGATGACGGGCTTATCAGCCTTGAGGCTGTTGAAAAAATCAATGATACGGATTTGAAATGCATTGTTAAAAACGGTGGAACAGTTAAAAATAAAAAAGGGATAAATGTACCAAACGTAAATATAAATCTCCCTGCTCTCACAGATAGGGATATTGAAGCCATAAAGTTTGGAATTGAACAGGATGTTGATTATATAGCCGCATCCTTCATAAGAAAAGCGGAGGACGTTATTTCCATAAGACGTATTTTAGAAGACAACAATGCCGACAATATTATGATTATATCAAAGATAGAAAACAGGCAGGGTGTGGAGAATATTGATGAAATAATTGAAGTTTCTGACG
>DOON01000162.1:518-9196 GCA_003514865.1 Clostridiales bacterium | reverse complement strand
AAATTGCAGAAAAATTCTAACCGGTGCGAAGGAGGTAGAAAATGGTCAGAGAAATATTGATGCCGAAGCTTGGGCTTACAATGGTTGAAGGCACTGTCATACAGTGGTTCGCAAATGAAGGCGACCACATAAATGTTGGAGACAGACTGCTGGAGGTTGAGACCGACAAGCTTACCAATGAAATAATCGCAGATTCTGAAGGTATATTGAAAAGCATATTGGTTAGGGCAGGAGAATCTGCAGAGGTTCAGGCGCTCATAGGTATAATAGCAGGTGAGGGGGAGGATATATCATCCCTGCAGGGCGGTCACTCACAGGATAAAGAAATTGAAGAAATAACAGAAGTCATAAATGAATCAGCAGTAAAAGCTGCAGATTCGAAAATCAGTACTGATTCAGGCTATGCTGCGGCAACCCCCTATGCTAAAAAGCTGGCTGCCGAAAGAGGTANNAATGTCACAGCCACAGGCTACAAGGGTGTAATTTTAGCTAAGGATGTTGAAAGCTACGACTCCGGTGAAATAAAGATAAAGGTTACTCCAACAGCAAGAAAAATGGCTGAGGACAAAGGAATAAACTTAGCAGATATTTACAACGGAACAAAAATACGAAAAGCAGATATAGTTGCCATAGAAGAAAAGCAGAGCATTGAAGGCGAAACGGAAAAAGCAGGCTCAATGAGAAAAATAATTGCTCAGAGAATGAAAGCATCCTGGGCAGGAACTCCTATGGTAACATTCAATATGGAAGCTGATATGACGGAATTAATCAATCTCCGTGAAAGATTAAAGCCGGTCTCTGGAAGGGAAGGTCTGAAGCTTACCTACAACCATATAATAATGAAAATACTTTCAAAGGTTCTTGTTAAGTACAGATATCTGANNTTTATCACAATCATGTGAATCTTGGAGTGGCAGTTGATGTAGAAAAAGGTCTCATGGTTCCCAATGTAAAGGGCGCGGAAAAAATGACCCTGAGAGAAATTGCAGCAGAAACAGAGAGAATAATAGAGGAAGCCAGAACAAACAGGCTGAGCCCCGATTACCTTTCGGGAGGAACATTCACTATTACAAACTTAGGAATGTTCGGCATGGAATCCTTCACTCCTATTATCAACAAGCCCGAGGTTGCCATATTAGGTATTAACAAAATCATGGAAAAACCTGTGGCAGTTAACGGTCAGGTGGTAATCCGTCCGATGATGAACCTCAGCCTCACAACAGACCACAGTCTGGTGGACGGAGCACTGTCAGCTAAGTTCCTCAGGGAAATTGTTGATATAATTGAAAATCCATATTTATTGCTCGATTAATAATCAGTTGCGATCATTTTCCGGAAAAGGCTTCCGGAAAATGAGGTAAGAGCGCAAGCCTCACAAATTTTTTACTATGAAAAATTTGTGGGGTTTTTTATTTTATAGTTGACAAAATACAAATAAAGTTATATAGTTAATTACATAACTAATTAACTATGCAACTGAATGAACGGAGGTAACAGATTGCTGGATTTAAGCTCGGATAAATCGATTTATATACAAATAGCTGAGACTATTGAGAATGAAATATTGGCAGGCAATCTCAAGGAGGAAGAACAGGCTCCATCAACAAACCAATTTGCAAAGCTGTATCATATAAATCCGGCGACTGCCGGAAAGGGATTAAATTTGCTGGTAGAGGATAATATATTGCATAAGAAGAGAGGGTTGGGTATGTTTGTCGCCGAGGGAGCACGGAAAAAGGTTCTTAAAAAAAGACAACAGTCCTTTTTTAAAGAAATCTTGCCTGAAATAATAGCAGAGGCAGAAAGACTTGAGATCTCTGCGGAAGAAATTGCAGAATATATTAAAAATCAGAAAGGAGCTGCAAAATGATTGAAATAAGGAATCTGAGCAAAAGCTACGGAAAGACAAAGGTTCTTACAGATATATCACTTAATCTTGAGGGTAATAAAATATACGGGTTGTTGGGAAGAAACGGTGCAGGCAAAACAACGCTCCTGAATATAGTGGCGAATCAGCTTAAATGTGACGCCGGAGAACTGAAGTATGACGGAGAGGATATCTATGAAAACAGCAAGGCAGTTGAAAATATCTGTCTCGTAAGAGAAAAATCAATACCTGTGGATGATGACAAAGTAAAGAGAATTTTTGATATGGCAAAAACACTGTATAAGGACTGGGATGAAGAATACAAGGAGTATCTTGTGAAGGAGTTCAGCCTTAATGTAAGGAAGAAATACAGAAAGCTGTCCAGAGGAAACCAGACGATTGTAGGTCTTATAATAGGTCTTGCTTCAAGGGCGAGACTGACAATATTTGATGAGCCTTCCTTAGGGCTGGATGCTGCATACAGGTATAAATTCTATGACCTTCTTTTGGAGGATGTTGAAAAAAATCCGCGTACGGTCATAATATCCACCCACTTAATCGATGAGGTGACGAACTTGTTCGAGGAAGTCATCATATTGAAGGAAGAGAGGGTCTATCTCAAGGACGAAGTAAGCAATATTGTGGAAAAGGGATATTTTTTGAACGGAAATTACGAAAATATACTCTCGGTAATAAAAGGTAAAAATATAATTCATAAAGAAGAATTTGGAGCATCAGCTGTAGTAGGATTGTTCGACCTGCTGGACGGGGAAGAAAAGTCGCTTCTCAGAAGCAGGAATGTAGAAATAAGCCCCATGCCGCTACAGAAGCTGTTCGTTTATTTAACCGAAAATAACAGTAAGAAGGAGGTCCATTAATGGAAAGCATCAAAAAGGCACTTAAATTTCAGCGAAGAGATTTTAAAAAATCCGCAGGGATGTTTTGGTTAGTTTTATTTATAGTAAATATAGGCTCGTACGTATCCATGTATAAGTTCAACAGAGGATTTATCGGAATAAGCGTGAGTGGGTATGCCAGTATTGACGACATAGATATAACACTTATTTCCGTAGCCGCTGCCAATCTTGTTCCAATAATAATTTTTTTCATAGTATACTGCTATGAGATGTATTATGAATATTTTCCCGTTGCAATAAGCTTCAGTGTTACCAGAAAGGATTTTTACAAATCGGCTGTGATATATAATTTGATTGTGGCGGCTGTGTTTGCACTTATTCAGGGTATACTTATGAAAGCAGACTTACATTTGGTGCAATATCTCGGACAGAATATAAAATCGGACTTTGGAATATTTAACAGCGGGACGGACAGCATTATATTTATAGTATTTTCCTTATTCATTTGTTTCACTGTTTTTGCAAGTGCCATGAACCTTCTGAGTGCACTGAATTATAAATTCGGGTACAGGCTGTGGATTGTAATTGCCCTGCTTGGCATACCGTATTCCGCCAGGACGGGTATTCCCTTTGAGCTCATAGGAAGGCTGTTTACGGAAAGAATAGGAGCTGCGCAGTTTTCAATACTGGCAATTACAGCGATTGCATGCTTTGTGGCAGGATTTCTGACTGTCTCAGGAACAAACGTAAAAGACAGGCTATAAAGGTGCGTTGCCGCAATAATATGTGCTTTGATTCAAACTTGTGGTATAATATAAAAAATTGATAACGGAAATCAACAGGAGGAGAAAATGGAAAGACAGAGAGTTACTCGTCTCATTGAATACGTCAACGGACTTAATGACAATTCCGACGGAAGAGAATTATATGCTGAATACAAGAATGAAATCGAAGCCGTAAAGCCTCAGGAGGCCTTCGAAGTTTTTAAAAGCCTGCTGGATGACAATGTACCTCCAAAGGATATTTTAATTTTCTTAGACAAGGCAATAAATGCATTTTACAACAGCCTGATAAATTATAAATGGCAGCGCCCCTCCAACGATAATTTCTTGAAGGATATGCTTTTGGAAAATGAGGCCTTGGTCAAAAAAACTGATGAAATTAAGTCCCTCATGAAAGTAGGGGACCTTAAGACAAAAAAAGAGAGCATACTGAAGAAAATTAAAGAGCTGGAAGAGTTTGACCACCACTACCTGAAAAAAGAAAATATATTGTTTCCCTACATGGAAAAAAAGATGGAGAAATTTGAGGGACTGAAAATAATGTGGTCACTGCATGATATTGTGAGAAATCAGATTAAGACGGCAGAAGATGTTCTAGGTGATGAATGCACCACTGAACAACAGGTGAACTCTGCAATAGCAACCTTATTTTTTGGTATTTTAGGAGTAAAGAAAAAGGAAGAGCTCATATTGTTTCCGGCAGCAAGCGAGGTACTTTCTGAAGAAGACTGGGATGAGATGCACAAGCAGAGCCTCGAATACAAATTTCCTTTTATCGGAGAGTCTGTCAATGCAGGTGCGGTTTCCGAGGCGGAGAGTGACCTTTTCAGCAACGGAAGGTTCAAGACAGACACAGGCGAATTGACCTTCGATGAAATTCTTATGGTTTTCGGTGCGCTACCGGTAGATTTGACATTTGTAGATGAAAACAACAGGGTTCGTTTCTTTACAAAGCCCAAGGACAGAATATTTCCACGCTCAGCAGCGGTTATAGGCAGGGACGTAAAGAACTGTCATCCACCGGAAAGTGTCCACGTGGTTGAGGAAATTATTGAGAGCTTCCGCTCAGGCAGAGAAACAACGGCGAAATTCTGGATTAACATGAAGGGTAAAATCATATTGATACAGTACTTTGCGTTGTTTGACAGCTCAGGAAAATACAGGGGAGTTCTTGAGGCTAGTCAGGATATTACCGAAATTAAAAGCCTTGACGGTGAGCGAAGGCTTTTAAAGTGGGAAAGGCAATAAAGAATAAATTGTAAAAGAGAGTGATGACATGGTTCGTGAGACTGAGAAAATGATAGATGGATTAATAAGCAATATTTCAGAAATAAATGAAGTCCAGGCAATTGGCATAAGCGGCGGTAAGATGCAATTACCTCAAGTCGGGGAAGGTGATATTGATATTTTCATTTATTGTGATACCATACCCTGTATTGAAAAAAGACAAGATGTAATAAATAAATCAGGGGATTGGGTACAGGAGAGTAAAGTTAATGTTTTTGAAGGCGGACACTGGGGCAAAGGTGATTTTATTCTTGTAAATGGCGTTGAGACCTGGTTAATGTATTTTACGGTAGATGAAACTCTGACTGATATTAGTTCTATACTTAACGGCGAATATCCTGATAAATTAGATAATTATTATTATCCTATAGGACGCTGTGCAATGTTGAAAAATATAAATGTCTTGTATGATAAAAGCGATTTTTTACATGACTTGAAAAAGAGGCTGTCCGTATATCCTGAAAAATTATCCGAAATCTTTTTGCGGCATCGTTTAGATGAACTCGAGGATACAGAAGAATTACAACGCGCTGTAACAAGAAAGGATGTATTATTCTATCATTTCGCGCTGGATATTGCAATTGACCATTTTCTTCAGGCATTGTTTGCGCTCAATAAAACATATTTTCCAAGCCGGAAGAGAACGCTAGATTTTATTTCAGCTTTTGATATAAAGCCTGAGCAGTGTGAAGAAAGGATTCTGGAAGTTATTAGCTCAGGAGGTTTTTCAGAAGGAATAAGTAAATCTTATGAACTTCTAAGTGAGATGGTTAGTGAACTGAAGAAATTAGCCTACGGTTAGATGAATAAATGAAAATACCCTGCCGTGGCAGGGTATTTTCACTCGTGTATTTATTTAATCCTGTATAACCATCACAGGGCATGTGGCGGCGGCGAGAACCTTCTGAGTGGTGGAGCCTATGAAAAATCTTTCTATATTTGTGAAGCCGCGCCTTCCCATTACAATGAGGTCGAACTTTTCCTTATCAGCCATTTTCACTATTTCTTCCGATGCCTTGCCTACAATTACTTTTTTGGTAACTGCGAGACTTCCGTAATCGAGGTTTCTTACAATTATGTCGAGCATTCTGGTCTCTTCGTGTATTAGCTTTTTAAGCATTTCCTTCCTGTTTGTTTCAAACGCTGTCTCAACATTCATGCCGAAAATTGAATACTTGTCTTCGGAAGGAAGATTTACAACGGTGATGAATGTAATTTCCGCATTGATGAGCTTTCCTATTTCAACAGCCTTTTCTGCTGCTTTTCGTGATACATTTGAGCCGTCTACGGGAACCAATATTTTTTTCATACATTCCTCCTGCATTAATAGCATAATTGTTCATTTGATATTATTATATCTTTGATATTATTATACCTTAAATTACCGTTCGTAAACAATGGAGTTAAATTGTTAAGGCTTGTTCCTAAAACCCTATTGTGATATAATTTATAGACTTAAGCAATAATAACTGGTTCACGGAGGAATTATGAACTTATTAGATAAATTAAACGAAAAACAGAGAGAGGCAGCTGCCCACGACAAGGGGCCCATCCTTGTTATTGCCGGAGCGGGGACAGGCAAAACAAGAGTTCTCACACACAGAATAGCATATCTGATTGAAACAGGAAGAGCTAAGCCGTGGGAAATTTTAGCCATCACATTTACCAACAAGGCCGCAAATGAAATGAAGGAAAGAATTGCCCAGCTCATAGATTATTCCATAGACAGAATGTGGATTGGTACATTCCACTCAGTATGTGTGCGTATATTGAGAAGAAATATAGAAAGAATAGGCTATGACAGCAATTTTGTCATATATGATACAAACGACCAGAAAATACTTATTAAGGATTGCCTTAAGGAAATAGACCTGGACCCTAAAAAGTACAATGCCAACTCCATCAAGTCGGTCATAAGCGCCGAGAAAAATAACAGAAAATCCGCGGACAAATATATTGCGGAGCACTATGGAGATTTCTACAAGCGCAATGTGGGAAAGGTTTATGCTCTTTATGAAAAGAAAATGAAGATTGCCAATGCGCTGGACTTCGATGATTTGCTGGTTAAAACATTGGAGCTCATTGAAAAGAGCGAGGATGTCAGGGAAGAATACCGTGAGCGCTTCAAATATATATTGGTTGACGAATACCAGGATACTAACCTCATCCAATACAGCCTGGTTAAAATTCTGGGACAGAAGCCGGGAGGCGAAAGCAATGTTTTCGTCGTGGGGGATGAGGACCAGTCCATCTATGGATGGAGAGGANNAGCTTGAGGAGGGTCTCATAAGAGAAGGCATACCATATAAAATTGTGAGGGGCCTCAAGTTCTACGAAAGAAAAGAAATCAAGGATATCATGGCATATCTCATGCTCATATACAACCAGAAGGATGGAATGAGCTTTGACAGAATAATAAACGTTCCGAAGAGGAAATTAGGTCAGAAAACAATAGAAACTATTGCTCAATATGCGGGCGAGGCTGAGATTTCAAAATTTGAAGCATGCTACGATACGCAGGAAATGAGCCTGCCGGCAGCAGCATCCAAAAGCATAGACAGCTTTGTGAAAATGATGGAAATCCTGATGATAAAGAAGGATGTCATGCCTCTTTCGGAGTTTATACAGGAAGTGTATGAATCAACAGGATACAAGGTCATGCTTCAGGAGGACGATACCGTTGAAGGAAGAAGCAGAATTGAAAATATAGAGGAATTCCTGTCTGCTGCAAAGGACTTTGAGGAAAGATACGAGGAAAACAGCCTTGAGGATTTTCTCGCCCATGTGTCTCTTCTTGCCGATATTGACAAAACCGATGAAACAAAGAGAGACACCGTGACCCTCATGACGGTTCACAGCGCCAAGGGTCTGGAATTCAACACAGTATTCATAACAGGTCTCGAGGAGGGAATATTCCCCATCATAGGAGATATGGACACGGAGGATGATGTTGAAGAGGAAAGGCGACTGTTTTATGTTGCAATCACAAGGGCCGAAAGAAAGCTCTATATAACCCGTGCAAGCGACAGAATGCGCTTCGGAAATCACGAAATGAAAGCAAAGTCAAGATTTTTGAAGGAAATACCGGTTGAATGCATAGAGGAAAATGAGCCAATGTCATTTGCCGCAAAGAAGCTTGAGAGGCTTGAGCGAAACGAGCCTATAGTAAGTAAAAGACCGCCTTTCGTGAAAAATGATTTTTTCAGAGGAGGAGGCTTTGACACTGAGGAAAAGACGGAGCGCCCGAAGCTTAAATCGGATGCCATACAGCCTGGTGACCGCATTATGCACAAGGCCTGGGGAGTAGGAACCGTAGTGCAGATAAAGGAGGACGGTGACAGTAAAGTTGCAGTCATTGCCTTTGAAAACAAAGGACTTAAAAATCTTAATTTGGAATATGCACCCATAGAAAAAATTTAGTCTGAAAGGAATATATTATGGATAAGCTTCATTTGATGAAGGAAAAAATAAAGCTTTTAAACGCAGCCAACAAGGCATATTATCAGGAAAGCCGGGAAATCATGTCCAATATGGAATATGACGACCTTTATGATGAGCTTGTAAAATTAGAGAGCGAAACAGGAGTGACATTGTCCAACAGCCCCACAATACATGTGGGCTACGAGCTTTTGTCGAATTTGCGGAAGGAAGCACATGAAAGATCCATGCTTTCCCTTGATAAAACAAAGGATGAAGATGCATTGAAGAGCTGGCTTGGACAGAACAAGGGCATCCTTTCCTGGAAGCTTGATGGACTTACTATTGTCATGACATATACCGATGGAAGGCTCACAAAGGCTGTTACAAGGGGAAATGGACAAATAGGCGAGGTTATTACCAACAATGCGAGGGTGTTTGCCAATGTTCCCGTGAGTATAAAGCATA
>DOON01000162.1:0-485 GCA_003514865.1 Clostridiales bacterium | reverse complement strand
AGGGCTTTGGCGTTGTGGAATACAAAATTGTAACTGCAGATGATATTGAGGATGAGGTTAAGAGGTTTGAGGAACGCATAGCAGAGAACGACCTGCCTTCAGACGGGCTGGTGCTTACCTTTGACAGTATTTCCTACGGTGAATCATTGGGGGCAACGGCTAAATTCCCCAGAGATTCCATCGCCTTTAAATGGAGAGATGAAATAAAGGAAACAAAGCTTCTGGAAATTGAGTGGAGCGCCTCAAGGACCGGGCTTATAAATCCCATTGCCATATTTGAGCCAGTGGAGCTTGAGGGAACAACAGTAAGCCGTGCAAGTGTCCACAACCTGAGCATAATGGAGAACCTTGAGCTTGGAATAGGCGATACCATAAGCGTGTACAAGGCAAACATGATAATCCCTCAGATTTCAGACAACCTGACCAGAAGCGGAAGTGTTGAGGTACCGTCAAGCTGCCCCGTGTGCGGCGGCGAAACACAAATA
>DOON01000223.1:476-5634 GCA_003514865.1 Clostridiales bacterium | reverse complement strand
AGGGATATGGCGGCACGCTTTGCGATTCTTTTCAGCTGCCTTTCGGATAGAGGGATATCAGTGGCAATAATAATTATTATTGAACCTTCGTCTTTCTTCATACCCTGCATTTCTTTTATCCTTAGTCCTATGTGGTCGCCTCCGACGGTGAGGTTTCCGGAGGAGCCGAAATTAGACATTACTATGGCTCCGATTGTATACTCGTTTCCGTCAGCTTCAATTATCCTTGAAGAAGAACCAAGTCCGCCCTTAAGGCCAAGGCAGCACATTCCCGTTCCGCTTCCTACCGCTCCTTCCTCAAAGTCTTCCGACGGAGAATTCAGAGCGTTAAGCACATCCTCCTCCGTAACGTGAAGACCCCTTATATCATTTAATCTTCCGTCGTTGCATTCAGTAACAATACAATTCACTGTACCTGTGGTCACGCCAATGTCCTCATTTTGCTCCAACATGTATTTTGTGAGGGCTGTTGCTGCCGTTCCTATGCTGAGGGTGTTTGTCATGACGATGGGAGTTTCAATCGTTCCCAATTCTTCTATCTGCATGAGACCCATGCTTTTTCCGAAGCCGTTCAGAATGGCGGCCGCAGCCATGACCTTATCCTGAAAAAGATTTCCCTCGTGAGGGAATACAACCGTAACTCCGGTATTAATATTTCCATTTTGTAGTGTGACGCTCCCTACCTTTACTCCCTTTACATCGGTAATTAAATTTTTTATGCCCTTCTTATATTTTTCATATAAATTCAGGCCGCTGTAACTTGGTAAGCCCATAATTATTCCTCCTGCGAATAATAGATATTTGTCAAGTAGTATTAATAGTAGCAAATATTATGCCAAGTTCATATGAATATAAACTTGCCACAATAGAGTATACAACAAGCATTTCAACAAATACAAGCTAAAAAACGATTGCGTAATTTTTTTCTGTACACTTTTGCTTTCAGTTCTGTAATTAATCAATATTTAATCCTATTAAATCCAAATAAATAAACAAATTAATATTATTTATACAGATTAAACTATCACATGCAGGGTAATATAAATGCATATATATTTTTGAAATTTATGAAAAGGAGGTGCTCATATGAAACTGAGCGCAAGAAATCAACTTAAAGGAACAATAACATCAATCCAGGAAGGTGCCGTTCACAGCATGGTTACCATAGATATCGGTGGGGGACATAAGATTACATCGGCCATATCGGTAAATGCTGTCAAGGAGCTCGGCCTGAAGGTAGGTATGGAGGCATATGCCGTGATTAAGGCAACTTCTGTCATGGTGGGAATTGACGAATAAACTTTTTAATATCCGAATGACATATTAAATTGGGAAGGGTGATATAATGACTGAAGATAAAAGCAGATGTATTGAAATGCTACATGATGCCTTACTTGAAGGATATGCGCTTCTGACAATAATAAAAAGCTCTGACGGTACACATCGCGACTATGAAGTTGTTGAAACAAACAGTCAGTTTGAGAAAATCACTAGATTGTCCGACGGGTACGCTATTGGGAAGACAATCAGGCAGGTATTGCCTGCAATCGATGAAAACTGGAGCAAATTTTCAAGAAATATACCTGTTTGTCCGGGGAATGTAAAGTTTGAGTTTTATTTTGAAAATATCGATAAGCATTTCCTGATAAGCGCATTTATGCCTGATGAAGACAGGATAGTACTGCTTTTCAGCGAAATAACCCTTCAAAAGAAAGCAAAGGATGCTTTCAGAATACATGAGGTACTGTTTGAAGAGGCACATGATATAATGCTGTACATAAAAATGGACGGACGGATTGTAAATGCAAACAAGCGTGCATGCGACAAATATGGCTATACGAGAGAGCAGCTTCTGTCAATGAATATACAGGATATTCGTCACCCCTTCACAGCCTTTGAATTTGAGAAGCAAATGGAGCAGGCGGACAGAGAAGGTATAGTCTTTGAAAGTGTGCATATGAGAAGTGACGGTACTTCTTTTCCTGTTGAGGTAAGTGCGAAGAGCACTTTTNNCAAAAGGGCCAATTTCGTATTCATATTATACGTGATATAACTCAGAGAAAAGAAACCGAGGAAAAAATAGCATGGCTTGCACAATATGATGCTTTGACAGGAATTCCTAACCGTGCCAATTTTATTTCTAATTTAGATGAAGAAATACAGCGTTCGAAGCGCAGCGGAATGCGGTTCGCGGTTATGCTGTTCGATATTGACAAGTTCAAGTATATAAATGATCATCACGGCCATGATGCCGGGGACAGTGTGCTGCGCAATGTGGCGGTATCGGTAAAACAGGTGCTAAGGTCCACGGACAGAATCGGTAGACTCGGAGGAGATGAATTTGTTGTGCTCCAGACGGGCATAAAGGATTGTGCTGATGTGGCCTCTCTTGCAAAGCGCATACAGACGGCTGTAAATGAGACGTTTACATATAAATCGGTGCAGTTCAATATAAAAATCAGCATAGGAATAAGCATCTTTCCGGATGATTCCAAAGATGCCAACGGACTTCTGCACTGTGCCGACAAGGCGATGTATGAGGTTAAGCGCAGCGGCGGAGGAGACTTCGGATTTTTCGTGTCCTGCAANNGACAAGGATTCGGTAATGCATGTTTAGGTGGAGGCAGTTTTAACTGCCTCCATCATAACGCTCATCAAAATACATAAAAAATAGTTAAAGTTTCTATTGACAAAAAAGTTCATAACGAATATACTATAATTACAGTTGAACGATCAAGCAACTAATCAATTAATAAAGGAGATCAAGTATGGAACAGCAGATACCACAGCACGACTGTGACGTATTACATGAGGATGTTGTGAATCATGTCCGTGAACAAATGCCTGATAGGGATGATTTCACAAAACTGTCTGAATTTTTTAAAATGTTTTCAGACGGTACGAGAATACAAATATTATGGGCGCTGGAGTGCAGTGAAATGTGCGTCTGTGATCTGGCTGTGCTGCTTAACATGACTAAGTCGGCTATATCGCACCAGCTTAAATCTCTGCGCCTTTCAAATCTGGTTAAGTTTCGCAGAGAAGGAAAGGTTGTTTTTTATTCACTTGCTGATGATCATGTTAAATCTATATTAGATCAGGGGTTTGTGCATATTAAGGAGTAGCAATAATATTTTTATTTTAATAGTTGAACGAATGTTCAATCAATCAATTTATTATAGGAGGACGTTATGAAAAAAACTTTTAAGCTCGTAGGATTGGATTGTGCAAATTGCGCCGCAAAGATAGAGGATGTAATCGGCAAACTTGAAGGCGTGAGCAGTGCTACGGTTAACTTTATGACAACCAAGCTTGTTATTGAGGCCGAAGATGATAAAATGGACGGCATTGTTGATGCTGCAAAGGCAATTGTAAAGAAGTTTGAACCTGACGTTGTGGTACAAAAAGCCTAAATATACGGGAATGCTTGAGAAGTACAGGTATTCCCGATAATTATGCAAAGTCAGTTGAACACATGAGCAATTGTTGGATTAGTGTATGGAATTTTAATATGTGAGGTATATATGGAGAGATTAAAAAAGAACTTATTAAGGATTATTATCAGTGGTATTCTTCTGATTGTAGGAGTTATTCTGAAAGGAAGCAATCAATGGCTTGCATTGGGGATATTTTTGTTAAGCTACGTCATTGCAGGTGTAGATGTAGTGCTGGGGGCATTCAGGAATATATTGAGGGGTCAGGTGTTTGATGAAAACTTTTTAATGAGCATTGCAACAATAGGTGCATTTATTATCGGAGAATATCCGGAGGGTGTGGGTGTAATGCTCTTTTATCAGGTGGGAGAGCTATTCCAGAGCTATGCAGTTAATAAGTCGAGGAAATCAATCTCAAGCCTGATGGATATACGTCCTGACTATGCCAACGTGAAACGCGGAGAAGACATTGTAAAGGTTGATCCCGATGAAGTTGGTATAGGCGATATCATAGTTGTAAAGGCGGGAGAAAAGGTTCCTCTTGACGGAAAAGTTGTAGAAGGAAATTCAATGCTCGATACATCGGCACTAACCGGCGAATCTGTGCCAAGGGAGGTTTTCGCCGGAAGTGACATCCTAAGCGGATGCATAAACATAAACGGCCTTCTTACAGTTGAAGTTACAAAGGAATTTGGCGAATCAACCGTGAGCAAAATTCTTGACCTTGTGGAAAATGCAACCTCCAAGAAAGCCAAGGCAGAGAACTTTATAACTAAATTTGCTAGATATTACACTCCGGTGGTGGTGATACTTGCGGCCATGATTTCTATTATACCTCCTCTGCTTGTTGAAGGTGCAACCTTTGCAGACTGGGTGTACAGAGGTCTCACCTTCCTTGTTATTTCATGCCCATGTGCACTGGTCATATCTATACCTCTCGGATTTTTTGGAGGTATTGGAGGAGCGTCAAAAAAAGGAATACTTGTCAAAGGAAGCAACTATTTGGAAGCACTCACAAATGTAGAAACTGTAGTTTTCGATAAGACAGGGACACTCACAAAGGGCGTGTTCAATGTTCAGGAAGTGAAGGCCGAAGGTATGGAGAAGGAAGAACTGCTGGAAATTGCCGCATACGCAGAAAACTATTCAAACCATCCCATTTCAATGTCGCTTAAAAGAGCATATGACAAGCAGATTGACAACTCAAGGATAGAGGGCGTGGAGGAACTTCCCGGTCACGGAGTAAGAGCCGTCGTGGATGGAAAAACAGTACTTGCAGGTAATGAAAAGCTGATGAATAAAATGAATATTCAATATCGGACAAAAGAACTGGCGGGAACAGTGGTTCACATTGCCGTAAACGGCGTCTATTCAGGATATATAGTTATTGCGGATGAAATAAAGGAAGATGCTTTAAATGCAATTAAAGGTCATCAAGAGGCCAAAATCAGAAAGACTGTGATGTTGACCGGAGATGCGAAACACNNTGACCGGAGATGCGAAAAATGTGGGGGAAAAGGTGGCTGATGTCCTTGGGATAGATGTGGTATACACTGAGCTCCTCCCCGGTGACAAGGTTGAAAAATTAGAGGAACTGATTTCTGAAAATTCATCAAAGGGAAGACTGGCATTTGTAGGAGACGGAATCAATGATGCACCCGTTCTGGCCCGTGCGGACATAGGAATTGCAATGGGAGGATTGGGGTCTGATGCGGCAATAGAGG
>DOON01000223.1:0-264 GCA_003514865.1 Clostridiales bacterium | reverse complement strand
GACATTGTAATAATGACCGATGAGCCTTCCAAAATATCCACAGCCATAAAAATTTCAAAGAGAACACTTGCAATTGTTAACCAGAACATTTATTTTTCATTAGGTGTAAAGTTCGCAGTGCTCATATTGGCCGCCATGGGAATAGCTAATATGTGGGCTGGAGTTATGGCGGATGTGGGAGTAACGGTGCTGGCGGTTATGAATGCAACAAGGGCACTGAATGTGGAAAATTTATAGATAGCGCACATAGCACTGTCGAATACG
>DOON01000293.1:37604-37858 GCA_003514865.1 Clostridiales bacterium | reverse complement strand
CTAGGTAACATTGTCGAAAAAAGTATTTAGGAGAAAATAAATGACTAAGGTAATTTCGGTTTCAAATCAAAAAGGCGGGGTGGGGAAGACTACTACAACGGGAGCTGTTGCGGCAGGTTTTAAGTTAAAGGGGTACAAAATTTTATGTGTGGACTTGGACCCTCAGTCCAATTTAAGCTTCAGCTCGGGTGCAGAGACTGAAGATTGTCCGACAATTTATGAGATACTTAAAGGGGAAGCAAAGACGTCATTTT
>DOON01000293.1:34123-37537 GCA_003514865.1 Clostridiales bacterium | reverse complement strand
TTCAGAAGATGCCTTCCTTTGATATTATTTCCTCCAATATTCTATTGAGCGGCATTGAGCTTGAGTTCACACAGACCGGCAGGGAATATCTGCTTAAGGAAGCGTTGAACACGGTTAAAGATAAATATGACTATATTTTCATTGACACTCCGCCTGCGCTGAGCATATTGACCGTGAATGCATTTACAGCGTCAGACTACATAATCATTCCCATGCTTGCTGATATATTCAGCCTGCAGGGAATAGCGCAGCTGTCCGAAACAATTGATAGGGTAAGAAAATATTGTAATCCCAATGTAAAGGTTGAAGGCATAGTCCTTACAAAATATAATAAGAGAACGGTATTGAGCAGAGAGATAAAAGGGACGGCGGAGCTCATAGCAGAGCAGCTGAATACAAGTATATTTAATTCCCCAATTCGATCCAGTGTTGCAATAATGGAGGCACAGACTAACCAGCAGGATATATTCAGCTATGCTCCCAAAAATGCTGCCGCTCAGGATTATAGCGAATTAGTTGAAGAGCTTATTGAAAGAGGTTTATAGTATGGCTAAGGTTAAAAAGGCTTTTGACAGAGAATCTATGTATAAAAAGATAATGCCCACCAGCCCTAAGCGCGAAGGGGAACAGACCGAGGAGGAACAAGGGACTGCTTCTGCGGCAAGGCAATCCGAAAATACTGCTAATACTGTATCGGTTTTTCAAAATAAGGAATTGAACATTATAAAAGAGGAAAAAAATGAAGTTATTCTATATAATGTAACAGAAAAGCTAGTGCTCAGCAAGCTTGAAGCCACGCTTAAAAAGATGAACTGCTGCAGATGTGACAGGTGTAAGGAAGATATCGTAGCAATTGCCCTCAACAACTTAAAGCCAATGTACATGGTTTCCTCAAGGAAAGATATAGAAATAAAAATTCACAGCAGTCTGAAGGATATGGGAAGCGAGATAACCACAGAAGTAATAAAGGCCGCCCTTGCAGTAAGAAAGAACCCGAGACATTAATTAATTTAATATTATGCTAAAATTTTATTAAAATATGACGATATCAAATACGAAATAATAATATAATGAGGTGATATTCGTGCAGCATATAATAAACAATGAGTTCGAAAATTTAAGTGAAGACACACTGAAAAACAAATTCCTTACATTTTTTATTGAAAATCAGTTGTTTGGTATTTCAATTTCAGATGTTGTGCAGATAGTAGGTATTCAGGAAATAACTGAAGTACCCGAGTTTCCTGAATATGCCAAGGGTGTCATAAACCTTAGAGGAATAATAATCCCTATCATAGATGTGAGACTTAGGTTGAAAAAAGAAGAGGCGCCATATAATGAAAGGACATGCATAATTGTTACGAACATCAATGAATCCTACATCGGTTTCATAGTTGACTCCGTCAATGAAGTTACTGAGATATATGAGGAAAATATTTCAGTAACGCCAAAAATGAGTGCAGACTACGTTAATACATACATTACAGGCATAGCTAAGATTGAAAGCAAAATAGTATTAATCATGAATATAAAGAAAATGCTTAATGAAAGAGAACTGGAGTTTATAACAAATATTGAATAATATTGCAGGGGGCAATGTAATGAAGTTTAAATTAAAAAAAATGAAATCGGGTGGAAAAAAAGATAAGTTCAAATTAAACAATTTAAAAACAAGTTAAATAAAAACAGGTAATTTTAAAATTGCATATAAACTGGGTCTTTGCTTTGGAGCAATTTTATTGATATTTGCTGTGTCAATGAGTGTTGCACTTATGAATATCAATGAAATTGCTGCAGAGGTAAATAATTTTTACGATAAGTGCTATGAAGCAGAGGTTTTATCCTGGCGGACTAAAATGGGACTGAGCGATGCAGAAAGGGCAATTTACAGATCAACCACAACTACAAGCAGAACTCAGGTCAAAGAATATACATCTGAAATAGCTGAAGGCATTAGGCAGGCAAATGAATCCTTTCTACTTCTGAAGGAAGACCTCACTCAATTTCCAACGGTTGTTCAGCAATTGGAGAATGAGCTTAAGCAGACTACAGAAATAAGCGAAAAGCTCATAAACCTTTTGAACGAAAACAGAAGCACACAGGCTTTAAATGTATTGAATGATGAAATGGCTCCTGTTTTAGCTTCAATTAACTATACCATGGATGAGGTAAGCAAAAACCTTGATATAGTTGCCACTAATTTTGTGAATGAATCAAATAAAGCTAGCGGTGATTCAATGATAGTGTTAGCACTTTTTCTAGTAGCGGGTGCAATAGTTTCAATCATACTTGGGGCATTAGTTACTAAAAAGATAACAAAACCTATCAAAGAAATATCTGATGCTGCAAATGCCATCAGCAGCGGGGATTTGAATTATGCGGTAAATCACCATTCAAACGATGAGCTCGGTGAGGCAACAAGGGCAATGAGCAATACTGTGGAAACTCTTAAGCGGTATGTGGGTGAAATCGACAGGGCGCTTAATGAAATAGCAGGGGGAAACCTGGCGATTTCAGTTGAAATGGATTTTATGGGAGATTTTTCATCCATAAAAGATTCAATTGAGCAAATATTATCATCATTCAACGATACTCTTTTTAAAATTAATGAAGCTGCATGGCAGGTTTCAAACAGTTCGGAGCAGGTATCGGGTGGAGCGCAGGCACTTTCTCAGGGAGCATCACAGCAGGCCAGCTCAATTGAAGAATTGTCTGCAACAATAAGTGAAGTTTCTGAAAAAATTAGGAATAATGCTGAGAATTCTAACAATGTAAGCAAGATAACCCAAGATGCCGCCAGAGGAGTCGAAGGAAACAGCAGACAGTTTGAACTCATGACAGAAGCTATGTACGATATAAAAAATTCAACAAATGAAATATCCAAGATAATTAAGGCAATTGATGATATAGCATTCCAGACGAATATTCTGGCGCTGAATGCTGCTGTTGAAGCTGCGAGAGCAGGCTCGGCAGGCAAGGGATTTGCGGTGGTGGCGGATGAAGTTAGAAATCTTGCTTCAAAAAGCGCAGAGGCTGCAAAGAGCACAGCATTCTTAATTGAGAATTCCATTAAATCCGTTGACAGAGGTACAAAGATAGCGGATGAGACAAAGACATCAATTAATTCCATGGTTAAAACGATTAATGAATCTGTGAAGCTGGTGGATGAGATAACATTGGCATCCAATGAGCAGGCGGATTCCATAATGGAGGTAACAATAGGGATTGAGCAGATATCCGCAGTTGTTCAGACAAATTCGGCAACTGCTCAGGAAAGCGCGGCAGCGAGCACAGAGCTTAGCGAACAGGCGGAGCTTTTAAAAGGACTGGTGGAGCATTTTGAACTTGCTTCATCACAAACAGTTTAGTAAGGAGACTAACATGGACTACGAAAATATAGAAGAATTTGAGGAT
>DOON01000293.1:22048-34091 GCA_003514865.1 Clostridiales bacterium | reverse complement strand
GGCTGATTTTTAAGCTGAATAGCAACCTGTACACTGTAAATAGCAAGCTTATTACTTCCATTGTAATAAAACCTGATGAAATGACATTTGTTCCTAATGTTGCAAATTATATGTCGGGACTCATACACCTCAGAGGAAATGTCGTTCCGTTGATTAACTTAAAAGCGTTGTTTAAGCTCTCTTCTAAAAATGAAAATATTAAAGAGGAAGAAGAGCAAAAAGATGTAAAAGGAATGGTCATTGTACTAGAAAAGGAGAATTCTTTTGCAGGGCTTATTGTTGACGAGGTTTTATCTGTTGAAAACATTACAATCTTCGAAGAAACCGAAGAAATAAGAAAAATGTATAAAAGCAGCTTCATAAAGGGAGTTGCAAAAGGACAAAAAAACAGTGATGTATTTTTGATATTAGATGATGAAAGAATTATGAGCATGGCATAAATATTTAACTGCTGCTAAATTTTTTGAAAGTTATGCCGAATATTATATTAAGAAAATGTAAGTAGGTGAAAATTTGTGAAGATTCAGAATATTAACAACTACATGGGCTATAAGGGCAATCCTAAGGCAATTAAGAATGAAGAGACTGCAAAAGCAAAAAAATATGATGTAATAGATATAAAGATCAAGGCGGCAAATGATAACGGCGGTGATGTTCCTGATATAAAAAAAGAGCTGGTATCACAAATCAGCGAAGAAACAAAGGTTGATAAAATAAATAAAATCAAAACCAGCTTGGAAAATAACGATTACAAAATAGACGTGAAGGAAATAGTTCGAAATCTGTTGAAATAAGATGAGGTAATATATGAATTCATTATATGACTTGCTTGAAGAAAGTGCTGTACTGTATGATAATCTTCTGGAGTTGGAGCATGAAAAATACGATGCCGTGGTAAAAGCAGATATAAATGCCTTGGATGTGGTAGTTTCAAGGGAACAGGCATGTTACATGAAAATGAGAGGCCTTGAGCAGAAGCGAGAGAAGATGCTTGAAGCAATGGGCTTTGAAGGAAAAACTCTCAGTGAAATAGCAGAATTATACGACGGCGAAAACAAGCCTCGTATGATAGAAATATGTGAAGGGCTTAAGCGGCAGATTGCGGAAGTAAAAGAAATAAACGATGCAAGCAGGACCATGCTTGAGGTAAGACTTCACAGAGTGGATAAGGCAATGAGCATGCTGGGGGAAAAGGAAAACACATACTCCAACAAAGACGCTAAGGATAGCAGCGGTAAAAGCCTGATAATTTCCAAGAAAATATAGTAAGGAGAAAAAAATGCTGAGACCAACTTTTTTAGGATATAAAGTGGCTACTAGTGCCATGAAGGTAAACCAGATCACCATGGATGTGGTTGGACAAAATATATCAAATATAAACACAGCAGGCTATACAAGACAACGTCTTGACATAAGCTCTGTTTCCATAAACGCAAGAAATTTAAAATACGGAATGCCCGGATTTACAATTGGACAGGGCGTTCAAGCAAACGGTGTGAGCCAGTTCAGGGATCCGTTCCTGGATCTCAGATACCGTGTGCAGTCTGCCAAGGCAGGAAGCCAGGAGGTACAGCTTGACGCTCTCAATGATTTGGCGGGTGTGCTCGATGAGACGCTCAAGGATGGAATAGAGGCTCAACTTTCTGACTTGCTTGCACAGTTCCAGACTCTTTCAACGAAACCCTCCGATCCTGTTATAGAGGGTGTAGTTAGAACATCAGCACAAATGCTGGCTCAGATGTTCAACAATTACTCCCAGCAGATAAATACAATCAAAGAACAGCAGATGAGCTATCTTAAGGACGGGGCTATTGAAAAGATAAATCAGCTGATGACAAACATTGCAAGGCTTAATCAGGAAATAAAGGAAAATAATATAGCCGGAAACGCGGCGTTGGAACTTAATGACGATAGAAACCTTCTTATAGACGAGCTTTCAGAGTATCTTGATATTGAAGTTGTTGCAACTCAGGAATCCATAGGCGGAGGAAGGACGGTAGATGTACTGTCCATAGAATTAAAAGGATCCGATGATGGTAGTGGAAAAAATATAAAACTAATTGATAACAATAAGTATGCGGAATTAAATATAGATGATGCGATCACAGACAAGGTGGCTCTGAAGCTTACAGCGTTGGATGGAACTACATACGGTGACTTTAACTCAAACATTAAAGGCGGAAAGATAGAGGGATATCTTAAATTCCTAAACGGCAAGGGCGATTTCGCAACAACTGCAGATCCTTTTGAGAGCTCGAAGGGCGTATTGTATTATGAAGAAATGATAGATAGCTTAGCAAATAAATTTGCAGAAATTATGAATGGAATTAATGAAGATAAAATAAATGGTGAAGATAAGCCCTTATTCATAAACAGGGATACAGGGACTACGGCTGGCATCACTGCTGGTAACATAAAAATATCCGATGAATGGGCAAAAGCAACTAAGTCGTATATTACAAATACGAATGAACCGAAAACGGGCAATGACAGCACAGGCGCTACGGATAACTTGCTGAAGTTTATTGCAGCATTCAGTACAGAATATGATTTTACAGGAATGAAAGGAACGTTTCAGGAATTTGCGACATATACAATGACAAGGCTGGATTTGCAGATAAAGGACGTTGATACATCATATGCAACTTATTCAAACAACAGATATCAGATAGAATTTGCAAGGAGCAGCATGTCGTCTGTAGATATGAACGAGGAAGGTGTAAACCTTCTACAGTACAGCAAGTCCTACAATGCGGCGGCAAGGCTCATGACAACGCTGGATGAAATGCTGGAAACACTTATTAACAGGATTTAAGGGGTGATACAATGAGAATAACAACGAGCATGATGACGAAGAAATATGTTAGAAATTTAAATAAGGCTACAGTTTCATTGGATAAAATACGCGAGCAGGTGGAGACAGGCAGAAAGTATTTCAAGGGATCTGAAGATCCTGTGTCCGCTATTAAGGCTTACAAGTTAAGAAGAGAATACAGGACTGCTGAAATGTATGAAAGAAATATACAGGATGTGGATTCCATATATACCACTGCGGAAACAAACCTTACACAGATACATGACAGCATGGAAAAGGTGTATAATTCTTATTTAAAAGGAATAACAGGCACAATGGGCGCTGAGGAAAGAGAGATCATTGCAAAGGAGCTTGAAAATCTTCAAAAAACTATATTAACTGCACTTAACGGCAAATTTGAAGATAGATATGTGTTCGGAGGGACGAGCAAGGATCAAATTCCGTTTACGGTGGATACAGATGGAGACTTGTGCTTCAAAGGACTTAAATTAAATGATCCTGCCAATAANNATTAGTTGATGAAAATATAGATGTGGACTTAGGTCTTGGCCTTAAGTTTGATGGCAGCGGTAGTTTGATTTCTGACACAGTATTTAATGTGTCAATGTCCGGGCTTAAATTCATGGGCTATGGAGAAGACGGTACAGGTATGCCGAATGACCTTTATTCTCTCATAGGCAAAATGAAGGAGCAGTTCAGAGACCCGGGCTACTCATTAGATAACATGACTCCATACATAGCGAAATTTGAGGAACAGAAGAAGCAGGTTCTGGTGAACCTTACGGATATAGGCGCAAAGACAAATTATCTGGATTTTTTAAAGGTGCGCAATGATGATAGCTTGTTTAACTTGAATGAGAAGCTTGTTGAGGTGGAGCTTGCAGATCCAACTGAAGCTATTACAGAATTCATGATGCAGAGATATTCCTACAATGCAGCTCTGTCAATGGGAAATAAAATACTTGAGAACAGTTTCATTGATTTTATGAAATAGAGAAGAGGTGTTAATATGCTGGGACCACTTTTAGAAATAAAGTCCATTCCCATGTCCGTCGAACTCAAAATAAACCATGCAAAGTATGAAATCGCAACCACTGATGCCACGTTTGAGATGAGAAGAAACAAGGGCGGGATTCAAATGAAAATGAAGCCCATTAAATTAAACATTGATACGATTGAAGCAAGGTACTCCGCAGGAATAAAAAGCGCAATGCGCTCTGTGGAGGACTATGCTAAAAAAGGTATCAAGGCAGGATATGAAGCAACAGCGGCATATGCAAGAGAAGGTAATCTGATGCTTGATATCGGCATAATGGATAATCCTGTTCCTGAATTAGCCATGAGAAGATTTTTCAGTGATGTGGAATTCGGTATGGGCTTTATTCCATCCACGGGCCCAGATATTTCGTGGGAAATGGGTGGAATATCAATGAATTTCGAAATGGATAAACTTGATTTCGACTGGAATGTGGAAAGACCGATGATAAATTTCATACCAGGCAGCGTTGAGTTTGTGGTTAAAGAATATCCGAGGGTAGAAATAAATTATATAGGTACCCCAATTTTTGTGCCACCAAGTGCGAATCCTAATTATAAGGAGATAGATACTCTTGTATAACGAAAAAATGAAAATTACAACGAGAGATTTTGGAGAAATAGAAGTACAGGAAAATGACATAATTAATTTCATATGCGGAATGTATGGGTTTGAGGATAAAAAAAGCTATGTACTGCTAAAGGATAACCCTGCCGATGATATTATGTTTCTGCAGTCATTGGATGATGTGGAACTGTCATTTGTTCTCATTGACCCGTATGCTATATTCAGAAACTACAATCCCGATTTGAATGAAGAGGATTTGGAGGAGCTTGGGGTCGGAGACGGAACAGAATTGAAATTTCTCACAATTGCTATAATCAAAGAAGATATAAGAGACTCTGTAGTAAATCTGAAAAGCCCTATTGCAATTAATCCGGCTACAAGGACGGCGAAGCAGGTCATACTTCAGAACACTTATCCGCTCAGATACAAAATAATGGTAGCTGAGTNNGAGGGGGGAAAATGTTAGTAATAAAAAGGAAGGTATCGGAATCAATAATGATTGGTGATGATATTGAAATTATTATTTCTGAAATTTCTCAGGATAAGGTCAAAATAGCAATCAATGCTCCGAAAGATATTAAGATCACGAGAAAAGAATTGGTGGAAACCTGTGAGTTTAATAAGGTTGCTTCGGGAAAAATAAACAAAAGCAGTCTAAACGATATAAAAAATCAGTTAAAAATCAAGGAAAAGATATAAAAAAATTTTTTTTTTTAAGATTTTTGGCTCGTTTTTGTATGGTTTTGTATATTTGATTTCAACATATTTACAAACATGGATATTTATGCAATATTCATGTTTTTTTTTGTGTAAGAAATCATGGGAGTGACAAGAAAGTGGGGAAATGTTAAAAAATATGCAATTTATATAAATTCAGGCATTCGATTGTGGAAAATGAATATTAATTCATTACACACATAATACAAAAATGTCAAAAAAGCTTGCATTTTGGAATATCTTCGGGTATAATAGCCATATGTTTCCGGCATGTCGGAATTCATAAGTTTTACGGTAAAACTGTCGAAAGGCAGCGACACAAAACTACAGGGCCTAAGGAGTAATCTATGGTTGCCAGTTGCAGATAATAATTATATATAACAACGTATATAATTTATTGTGCAACCATGATAAATTATTTTTTTGTACTCTTTTTGGCCGAAAAGAGGCGGGGATGAAGATTTTTAACAATACAAACTTAAACATTCTTAATAGGGGCTTAGACGGTCTATGGCTCAGACAGCAAATCACAATGGAAAACATAGCAAACTATTCTACTCCGGGCTACAAAAGCAAATTTGTGGATTTTGAAACTATGTTAAAAGCAAATTTGGATGGCTCAAGTGAACAAACCACATCAGAAATCAGCGAAAAAATTAATTCCAGCAGTATTATAGTTAAAGAGAATAAAGATCAATCCTTGAGGCTTGACGGAAACAATGTTGACAGAGAAAAGGAAAACCTGCAGCTTGCAAAAACACAACTGCAATACATGTATACCGTTACTGAAGTTAATTCGTATTTCTCAAAATTGAAATCCGTAATTTCAGAAGGTAAAAAATAACAGGAGGTAGTGTATGTCTTTTTTGCAATCCTTAAATATCAGCGGATCGGGGCTTACAGCTCAGAGGCTGAGAATGGATATTATATCCGAAAATATAGCTAATATTGATACTACAAGGACAGAAAACGGAGATCCCTACAGAAGAAAGATGGTGGTGCTTTCGTCAACGTCAGATTTTAGAAATATGATGATCAGGAATATCAGTGACTATGAAGCTGATGGAGTTGAGGTTACCGAGATATTGGAAGATCCAAGCGAATTTAAGCTTTCTTATGATCCGGAGCATCCTGATGCCGATGAAAATGGATATGTTAGACTGCCTAATGTAGATTCTCTCAAAGAAACAATTGATATGATGGAATCGTACAGAGCCTATCAGGCAAATCTTGCAGCATTGAATACAATGAAGCAAATGGCAGTCAAAGCATTGGAAATTGGGAGGTAAGCATGTTTATTGAACCGATTCAGCCAATTAAAAGTTTAAATCAAGCAGGGGAAATAAATAAAGCTACAAATCAGAAAAGTGATATTTCGTTTAAATCAATNNCGGGAAGCTAAGGTTGACGAAGACATATACATGCTTTCGGTTGGTGAAAGTGATGACTTGCACAGTCTTATGATAAATACAAGAAAATCCGAGATGTCTTTGGATTTGCTTGTACAACTTAGAAACAAAGCGTTAGATGCATATAATGAAATAATGCGTATGGGAGTATAGCGGTTCTCATACAATACGTAGGAGCTATAAATGGCGGAACAATTTAAGAATGTTTGGAAGAATACAACAGAGTTTTGGGGAAAACTCAGCGCAAAGAGAAAAAAGCTTGTAATAGGCGGGGTAGCGGGTGTGTTAGCACTTGCGCTTGTAATCACACTCATACTTAACAGAAAGGACTATGTGGTTCTTTTCAGCAACATAGATGAGGAAGAAACCGTCGAAGTAATGCGGCAGCTCCAAGAAAACAATGTTGATTATAAATATGAAAAAAGTGGAAACATACTAATTCCTAAAGACAGTGAAAGCATGCTGAGAATGCAGCTGGCACAGGCGGGTCATCCGCGTACCGGAACTAACTATGACGTATTCATAAAAAATATTGATTTTATGACTACAGATTATGAAAAAAGACAGTATGAAATTTTTCAGCTTCAGGAGAGACTTCAGGATTCTATTAAAACAATTGAAGGTATAAATGATGCAATTGTAACAATTAATTTGCCGAAAACAAATAATTTTGCATGGGAAAGTAAAGTAAATGCCGCATCGGCATCTGTAAAGCTCAACCTTGCAAGAGGGTATTCACTTTCGGCATCACAGTCCGGCGGTATTATGCAGCTCATCGTAAAAAGCGTTGAAGGACTGAATGAAGAAAATGTAGCAATTATAGATACAGAAGGCAACAGCCTCGTAGTAAGCAATGAAATGCAGCAGACAAATACTATTAAGCTGAAGCTTGAAATAGAAAAGCAATTTGAAGCGGAGACAGAAAAAAATGTAACCGAGTTTTTATCAAAGATATATGGCGAAGAAAATGTTAAGGTTTCAGCAAAATGCACTATTAATTTTGATAAGAAAATAAGCGAGCTGCTACAGTATCTGCCTGATGAAGAAACAAAGCACGGAGTTCCGAAGGAAGAAAAAAATGACAGGGAGATTACCGGACCGGGTGAAACGGTAGGAGGTGTTCCGGGAACGGAAACAAATGCTGAGGTTCCAACATATCCCGGCGTTGTTATTGAAGGAGAAAACATATATTTCAGAGACTCAAACAGCATTAATTATCTGGTAAGCCAACTTAAGGAACAGATAGAACATAATCCGGGAAAAATCGAGAACCTTACGGTTGCCGCTGTAGTAAATAAAGCAAACATGAGAGATGATGAACAGCAAAAAGTAAGAGAACTGATTGCTTTTTCTACGGGTGTAGGTGTCGAGGATATTTCTCTGCACAATATGGTAGNNTAAGAACATGGTTGAAGGGGGATGAATAATATGGCGGAAAAATTGACAAGCAGGCAAAAAGCAGCTGCTATCATCATCTCTCTGGGAGCAGACGATGCATCAAAAATATACAAGTATTTGAAGGAAGATGAAATCGAGCAGCTCACATTTGAAATATCGAGACTCCAGCATCTGAACCCACAAGTGGTTGAAGATACTTTAAAGGACTTCTATGATTTATGTCTGACACAAAAAGTTATAACCGAAGGTGGATTGGAATACGCAAGAAATGTTCTTGAGAAGGCCTTTGGCTCTCAGACTGCGGCAAGCCTCCTTGAGAGAGTAACTAAGACCTTGAGAACAAAATCATTTGAATTTATCAGAAAGGCAGATTACAAGAATCTGCTGACAATCATACAGAATGAACACCCGCAAACTATAGCACTGATACTGTCATATGCAAGAGCGGATCAGGCTTCTGCCGTGATAGCGGAGCTTCCGAAGGAAAAAAGAATAAACGTGGTTGAAAGAATTGCGAAAATGGACCGCACTTCTCCTGAAATAATAAGATACGTGGAGAAGGAATTGGAAAAGAAATTCAACTCAATCATATCGGTAGATTTCACGGAAATAGGCGGAGTAAACTATGTTGCTGACGTTATGAACAACATGGACAGAAGCAATGAAAAATACATATTTGATGAGCTTAACAAGAAGGATGCCAAGCTTGCAGATGAGATACGAATGCGAATGTTTGTGTTCGAGGATATCACTACAATGGATTCCATGAGCATTCAGAGATTCCTGCGCGAAGTGGACAGCAAGGACCTGGTATATGCAATCAAGGGCTCAAACAAGGAAGTTGCAGATATGCTGTTTAGCAATATGTCTACAAAGATGGGAGAAACCATCAAGTCCGAGCTGGACTACACTCACAATTTACGTATGAGAGATGTGGAAGAAGCTCAACAGAGAATTGTATCTGTCATCAGGCGTCTTGAGGAAGAAGGAGAACTGGTTATAGCTAAGAGCGGAAAGGATGATATTATTGTCTAATATAATCAAAGCCGAATATGTAATATTCGACGGCGGGAGTGAAAGCATCGACATTCAGGTCAATAAAGCTGAGCAGCCGGAACCGAAGGCTATAAGTGCTATGAGGGAGGACCTGTATGATATATATAACCATAGAGAAGAAATTATCAGTGAAGCAAATGAAAATGCTTTAAGAATAATTAATTCAGCTAGAATAAGCGCTCAGGAAGAAATGGCAGAATGCAAGAAAAAAGGCTATGATGAAGGTTATGANNGCTGAAGGCTATGAGGCGGGCGAAATCAGAATTTCGGAAGCTCTCCATGCACAGAGCGAAGCAAGGATGTGTGAACTTGCGGAAATGCTTGAAAAGGTTGAAGAAAGCAAAGAAGAAATAATATCAAAATATGAAGACAACCTGAGCAAGCTTGCAATAGAAATAGCAGAAAAAATAATAAGGCAGAAAATTGATTCAAACGACAATGTAATATCGGGGATAATAAGAGGGGCTATCAAGGATTACAAAAACGCAGAATGGATCAAGGTATATATTTCAGAGAGAGATGACAGTGAACAAATTAAAGCTGACAAAGATCTCATAAAGGAACTCGAGGGTATTTCAAAGGATGTAAAATTTGAAGTATCAGATGACCTCCGGCAAGGAAGCGTGATTGTGGAGATGCCTGATGGTCTTGTGGATGCAAGTGTTGACACACAGCTGAAGAATTTTAAAGAGATGGTGCTGAACAAAGATGCAAATTGATGAAAAATTTAGAGATATTCAGGAAGTATTAATGCGTGAAGATCTCTGCTCCTACGTAGGTAGAGTAAAAAGGATATCAGGCATGATGATAGAGGCAACCGGAAGTAGGTATAAAATCGGAGATGTTTGCGAAATTGCTTCAGATATGTATGGGAAGTCAATAAGGGCTGAGGTTGTTGGGTTTAATGACGGAAGAGTTATTCTCATGCCATATGAAGACATAAAGGGCATCGGTCTCGGAAATACCGTTAAGTCAACCAAGAATAAATTAAAAATTCCCGTTGGTGATTTTCTAAAGGGAAGAATAGTTGATGCCACAGGACAACCGATAGATGATGGCGGAGAATTTCAAAGTGATGAATACTGCTATGTTGACAATGATTACATAAATCCATTGTCCAGGCCGAGAATAGATTCCACCCTTAGCTTTGGAGTAAAGGCCATAGATGGCATACTCACCATCGGAAAGGGCCAGCGTATGGGAATATTTGCAGGCAGTGGAGTAGGAAAGAGCACGCTGCTTGGAATGGTGGCCAAGAATGTCAAGGCAGATATCAACGTAATTGCCCTTGTAGGTGAGAGGGGCCGTGAAGTAAGAGAATTTATTGAAAAGGATTTGGGAGAAGAAGGACTTAAAAGGTCCGTGCTTGTAATAGCCACTTCTGACCAGCCGGCCATGCTTCGTATGCNNTGTACTTCTCATGATGGATTCCTTGACAAGATTTGCTATGGCGCAAAGAGAAATAGGGCTTGCCACAGGAGAGCCTCCCGTGTCAAGGGGATACACTCCGTCCATTTATGCAGAGCTTCCTAAGCTATTGGAGAGAAGCGGAAACTTCCAGACAGGCTCCATAACAGGCATTTACACAGTGCTTGTTGAAGGTGATGACACAAATGAACCCATATCAGATACGGTGCGCGGCATAGTAGACGGTCACATAGTGCTTACGCGTAAGCTGGCTAATTCAAATCACTATCCCGCCATAGATATAAATGCAAGTATATCAAGGCTCATGAATGATATTGCTGCGAAGGAGCATAATGACGACGCTAAAAAAATAAGAGATATTTTATCTGTATATTATGCGAATTATGATTTGATTTCAATAGGTGCATATAAAAAAGGCACAAATCCGAAATTGGATGAGGCAATGTCCAAAATTGACAAGGTAAATGAATTTCTTACACAAAATGTAAATGATAAATACTCATATGATGAGATACTTCAGCTTATGAAGGATATAGTATAAATAAGAGGGATAGAAATTGAAAAAATTCAGTTTTTCACTGCAAAAAGTGCTGGAAATAAAAGAACAGCTTTTGGACAACCTTAAAATCGAATTGGGAAATCTAAACAATGACATGAGAAAGATAGACTTGGCCATTGAGAAATTAAGATTGCAATTTTCTGATATCAACAAAGAATTTACTCATAAATCATCAGTCTCCATAACTGTAGGAGAGATGACCTATTACAAAATGTTGATGGAGGATATTTTAAAGCAGATTGAGCTCAAGCAGGAAGAAAAACAGATGCTCATGAAGAAAATAGAAGCAAAAAGGTTGGAAATAGTCAGCATGAATATGGATATTTCCAGCTTTGAGAAGCTCAGGGAGAAGGAGCTTGACAAATACAACAAGGCCCTCATCAAAAGTGAGGAATTGTTTATAGAAGAATTTGTTTCAAACAAAAGTATGACAAACGAATACGCATTGTAACAGGGTGCACTTGAAAGGAGGTGAGAAAAATGAACATAGGAATGGATTTAAGCAAAATGCTTGCAGGCAAAATTCCAAATGCATTGCTTCAGGGAAAGCAGGACATAAAAATGAACAACAGGACATTTGGGAATATGCTTAACATGCTCATGGCTGAAAATGAAATGATTCAGAGCACACCGTCTCATGATTCAAATATTGATTCGGGTCTTATGGCATTATTTGATACAAATAGCCTTATGAATCCGAACATATGCAAGGATACAGCTGCATTCATGCCTCATATGGCAGACATGGAAGGAGCGTGGATGGGTTCTGTTGAAGAGGGTAGCGAAGATAGCAAAGGACAAAACTTCACATATCCCGCAGAGCTTATACCGATGATGAATTACTTTGAATATTTCAATTATGATAGCAGCGTTTCCACGGGTAATATATCAGAAATGGATAAGATAACTCAATTTATGGAATTGCAGTATAAGCCGGCAGCAACTGAAGGATTCTCTCCAAATGAAATGACGCAAAGGCAAGCAGTGGAAGCTTCACCAGAACAAAACTTTTTGGAAACTATGATTAAAAACATTAAAAACGAAGAGGCCCCTTCGGC
>DOON01000293.1:18694-22032 GCA_003514865.1 Clostridiales bacterium | reverse complement strand
GAAACAACAGCAATGCACGGTGAAAAAATAATTGTAAACATAGCAGATGAGGCATCACAGCTGAGACCCCAGATACTTAATCAAGTAGGCGACAAAATTAAAGTGATGGCAGAAAATGGGGAGACACCCGGAAGCATAAAGCATGTTGAAATGGAGCTTAATCCTGAGCATTTAGGTAAAGTAAACATCAAGATGACATTTGACAATGATAAGATTACGGTTGAAATTAAGGCTCTAAACAAGGAAACTCAAAAAATATTATCTTCCGGAACAGGTGAATTATCAGAGATTTTAAAAAAATCAACAGACCTTCCCGTAGGCATAGTTGTGAAAAACGATGAAAATCAAGGCAAAGGCCTACAGAACCATTATAACAGCTGGAATGAGAATAACGGAAGTAATGAAAATTATGACCANNCAGCTGGAAAGGAAAATGATGAGGAAAATATCTTTTCTGAGCTCATAAACATCAGAAGCATGAAATTGAATATGTAAGGAGGTGTGAAATTGGAGATAAACAAATATAGTACAACTTATCCTGCCAGCAAGGAAGAAGCGGATTACTCAAAGCTTCAAACAAAAAAAACCGGTCTGGATATGAACGATTTTCTGAACCTTATAGTAGCTCAGATGTCAAATCAGGACCCAATGAATCCTATGGAAAATACTGACTTCATAGTACAGATGGCACAGTTTTCAGCATTGGAGGCAATGTCCGATTTGCGCGAGGTGTCAATGCAGGGACAGGTTACATCCCTTATTGGTAAAAATGTGGTTGTTGCAGATTACAACAGCAGGGGAGAGCTGGACATTCAGGAAGGCATTGTACAGAGGGTTACACTGCACGGCAGCGAAGCAATCCTGTATGTAAATGATAAGGAATATAGATATTCAAATGTCATGGAAATTAAGGAAATATCAAAGAAGGAAGAAAATCCCGTTGAAAAAATACTGACGGACATTCTTGAGGAAACAAAAAAAGCAAACAAAACGACAACGGATACAGAGGAAAATCAGGAAGTAGAGCAGCCTTAACCGACGTTGCCGGAGGAACCGCAGTTGTCGGAGGTGCCTGCGGGAGGAGAATAAGGCAGGTGATTTAATGACAGATATAAACTTTATAAAAAAGCTCAGCAGTCTTAACAACAATATACAGTCCAATCCGGCTGTAAAAAACAGAGATGATGTAAATTCAGCCTTTAAAGAGCTGCTGGACAAAAAAATAAACGGAAACTTACGTGAAGAAAAGGTAGTTTTTTCGAAGCATGCTGCTGAAAGGATAAAGGAAAGAAATATTGATGTAAGCGCCGAAGTTGAGGAAAAGCTTAGCGAGGCGGCAGAGCAGGCGAAGGAGAAAGGACTGAAAAATGTGCTTGTGATGATGGAAAACCACGCATTTATTATAAGCACGTTGAACAACAAGGTCATAACAGCTTTAGACAGCAATGACCTGAAAGAAAATATATTTACAAACATAGACGGAGCTGTGATAAAATAGCCGGTCCATTTTGGAGGCTACGATCCCGATTTCTTGACGGATCTGAACAGCAATAATAAAAAGGAGAATAATTATTATGATGAAAGCACTTTATTCTGGCGTTTCAGGAATGAGAGTACACCAGACAAAAATGGACGTAATAGGTAATAACATTGCAAACGTGAATACATATGGATATAAAACACAGAGAGCAACATTCAGAGATATTTACTACCAGCAGATAAAAAATCCAAGTGCCGGCAGTGCTGACAGGGGAGGAACAAACTCAGGTCAGGTAGGATATGGAGTTCAAATTGGTTCCGTTGATACAATCCATGCAATAACAGGATATACTCCCACAAATAAATCCACAGACGTCTACATAAACGGAGAGGGATTCTTCGTTGTTGAAGCGTCAACGGGTGAGAGATTGTATACACGCCTGGGTGCTCTGGGGTTTGATTCAGAGGGAAATATGGTTGATGTTAACGGTTCAAGGGTCTATGGATGGAATGCAACGGGTACACCTCCTACAATGCCGGGCACTTTGGGTAATATTGAGGCTATCAAGCTTCCAACTCCACCTGCAGATTATAAATTTAACAATATAACAATAAACCCTGACGGAACATAAAGCGCATTGTATAGCTACACTGGTACTGGTACACCATCAGCGGATGCCGATAAAATCGTAACAATAGGACAGGTTGCTGTTGCAAGCATAGAAAACCAGGATGCTCTTGTAATGGAGGGAAATTCCTACTACAGAACAAGCCCTAACACAGGGAAGGTTACATATGAAGTGCCAGGTTCAAAAGGCTCGGGAACAGGTTCGCTGGTTGCAGGTGCTCTTGAAATGTCAAATGTGGATTTGGCAAATGAGTTTTCGGACATGATTATCACACAAAGAGGATTCCAGGCAAACACAAAGATAATTTCTGTTGTTGACCAGATGCTTGAAGAGTTGGTTAACCTGAAGAGATAACATATAGAAAGAGTGGATGGGCTGTAGCTTTTCATGCTCATCCACTGCTATGAGAAATAAAGGCATTAACTATGCTCACAAGCAGTTGTGAACGTATTTAATATTTTTATTAAAAAATATAGGAGGAATTTTATGGTAGAAGTTGTTGGAATTAACGGAGAGGCTTTTTTACTCAATGCGGCCTTAATAGAAAAAATTGAATTTATACCGGAAACAAAAATTACTTTAACAACAGGCAAATATTATCTTGTAAAAGACACAAAGACAGAACTTATAAATAAGGTAGTAAAATACAATCATCAGATAATTAATGGCGTAGTTGCAGAATAGCATAAGGGGTGCGAAATGAATATATCATTTTTAATTGGGACACTGGCAGGCTTTGGTCTAGTTATTTATGGCATTGTGTCCAGCGGTACAGGTATGAGTCAGGTAGTAAACAGCTTTATAGATATACCAAGCGTGTTCATTACATTTGGAGGAGCGATTTCAGCAACTGTCATGTCGGTGCCATTCAAGGCATTGAATGATATACCTAAAAATATGAAGGTGCTGCTGCAAAAGGACCTTACAAATCTCAATGTATACATAGATGCAATTGAGGAACTGGCTAAAGAAGCAAGGCTTAAGGGTCTGCTTGTGCTTGAAGAAAAAATAAAGTCGCTTGAATTGCAGGATGAGTTCTTAAAATATTGTGTAATGCTCATAGTAGACGCAATTGAGCCTACAAAGGTAAGAGCTCAGATAGAAAATGAAATTGACTGCATAGAGGCGCGGCACGCATCAGTGTGGAAAGCATTTGATACACTTGGATCATTCGGTCCGGCCTTCGGTATGCTTGGCACGTTGATAGGACTTATAAATATGCTGGCAGAC
>DOON01000293.1:12685-18681 GCA_003514865.1 Clostridiales bacterium | reverse complement strand
GGAAGCACTTGGAAAGGGTATGTCGGTTGCACTTGTTACTACATTTTACGGCTCGGTTCTTGCCAACATGATTGCTGCTCCAATATCAAACAGGCTTAAGGCAAAGCATGATGACGAGATGATTGTCAAGGAGCTTATAATGGAAGGTGTCCTCTCCATTCAGTCGGGAGAAAATCCAAAGTATATAAGAGAAAAGCTGAACTCATACATAACATATGCCGAAAGAGGAGTTTCAGGGGCTGCCGAAGTTGAAGAAGGCGGAAAGAAATCAAAGAGGAAAAGAAAATAAGCAATATAAAACATAAAAGGTGATGATTATGGCAAGAAAAAAAAGAGAGGATTCAGGCGGCGGAGCAAGCTGGATGGAGACCTACAGTGATATGGTAACACTGCTTCTGACGTTTTTCATAATGCTTTATGCTATGTCAACAGTTGATGCAGTAAAATTTGCAGCTATAGTTGCGTCCTTTTCTAAGCAGATGAATCCGGAGGTTTATTATTCACAGGGGGCTATTTCTGATAGGGACGGAGAAGGAGAAGTGCCTGAGCTGACTGATTCACCCCAGGAAGCAGATGAAATGGATCAGCTTTACACTCTTCTTAAGCAATATGTAAGTGAAAATAATCTGCATGAACAGGTTGAAGTAAGCAGGAGCGAAGAATATGTATTCATCAGATTCTCGGATACGGTGACGTTTCGAGGCTACAGCGATATACTGGAAACTAAGGGGAGACAAGTACTTGATGTGCTGGGAGAAGGTCTGAAAATGGTTGATGAATATGTTGAGGAAGTAATAATAGCGGGGCATACTGCGGAGGTAGAATATGACAGAACCGATATTGACCGTTATTTGTCAACAGACAGGGCTAATGTGGTGNNATAGGCTACGGGTTATACAGTCCTATTGCCGATAACAGTACAGCCGAAGGAAGAGCAAGGAACAGAAGGGTTGAAATATATATAAGCAGGAAGGGCTACCCTATAAGCTATACAAAGAAGATACAGGAAACAATAAATAAAGATAATAATTCTAATGAAGCTGAATACAAGAGCAACACTTATATAGATTAGCAAAAATTATGGAATGAGGGCAATTTATATGGCAGAAATACTATCACAGAGCCAGATAGACGAACTGCTCAACAATTTGAGCAGCGGTGATGTTAGCATACAAGAGCTGGAAACCAGCGAAAAGAAAGTTAAAGAATATGATTTCAGAAGTCCTAAAAAAATAACCAAAGAAACCATAAAATTGCTAAAGGGTATTTATGAAAATTACTGCAGAATGGTTACATCACAGCTTACATCAAGCCTGAGGCTTATGTGTGATGTTACGGTTGAGCAGGTGGAGGAAAGCATATTTCATGAATTTAACAACGCTTTGGACGACTATGTTTTAATGGGGCTTATAGATGTGAAATATCCTGATAAGACCATGGCTGACAGCCAGATTTTGATGGAGGTGTCAAAACCACTTTCATTTGTAATTATTGACAGACTCTTGGGTGGAAGCGGTGAGGAATATGGGAATCTGAGAGATTATACTGATATTGAGCTGTCTCTGCTCAGCAATATGATAAAACAGCTTGTGGAGCTGATGGGAGGAACATGGGAAAGCACCATGGAAATAGAGACAGAGCTTTCCAAGATTGAGACAAATGCAAGGTTCATTCAATCAATAAACTACAACGATACAGTGGTTATAATTGTACTAAATGTTTCATTGAATCAATCGAGCGGAAAACTCACAATTTGTATACCTTCAAGTATTTTAGATGAAATATTCAAAAAAGCAAGTACGATGCTCAGGAATAGCAACAAAAGGTCAGAGCAAAGCATCGAAGAACAAAGAGCTGCTATTATGGATTCATTAAAATTTTCAAAGCTTACTGTGGCAGGCACGTTGGGAAATGCGCAGGCTACATTGCAGGACGTGGTTAATATGCAGGTAGGTGATTTGATAATTTTGGATAAAAAGGCTGATGCCGACGTGGATATTAATGTTGACGGTGAAAAATGGTTTGAAGGAAAGTGGGGAACCAGAAGAAATAAAGGTGTAATAAGGATAAACAAAATTATACGTTGAGGAGCTATAAATGTTAAACGAAAAAATATTTTCTGATATGGAACGGGATGTAATAGGAGAAGTAATGAATATAAGCTTGGGCTCTTCTGCTACGTCATTGTCCTCGCTGCTTGGAAAACGGGTCGAAATAACAATACCGAAGGTTAATGTTATTGAAGCAAGGGATCTGAGCTATGAAAACTTAGAGCCGGCAATCGGAGTTGAGATAAATTACGTTGAGGGCTTAAGTGGTGTAAATTTGATGATATGGAAGAGGATGGATGCAAAATCCATTATAGAAATACTTCTTGGTCAATCTATACCGGATGATGAATTTGATATGGATGAAATCAATACAAGTGCCATATGTGAGGTTATGAACCAGATGATGGGTTCCGCAGCGACCGCATTATCAGATTTTCTTGGAAAGCCAATCAATATTTCAACTCCGATGGCATATGAAATAGATGACAAAACAGAGTTCAAAAACAAATATTTCATGGACGATGATGTAATAGTTGCAGTGAGCTTTGAACTTTTCATCGAAGGCAGTGTTCAAAGCCAGTTTATTAATGTAATGCCAGTATCTTTGGCAAAGGATATAATATCTAATTTCCTCAAGGGCGCGGAGGTTGTAGAACATGAAGCCGGTGCAGTAAATGAGCAGGCTGAATATGCCACAAGAGGAAACAAGCAGGAAATCTACGAAGAAGACGATGATGAAGAAGATGAATATGAGTATGAAGAAAGACCTTACGTGGAAAGAGCACCTGTAAAAAGCATTCCTAAAAAAATAAAACCTAAAAAAAGGGAGCAGCAGCCTGTCAGCGTAAAAGCAATGGCGCTGGAAGAAATTGAAGGAGAAGAGATGCTGTCTGACGAGCAGATGTCAAACCTTGAATTAATACTGTCGGTCCCTCTGGAAATAAGCGTGGAAATAGGAAAAACAAAGAGGCAGATAAAAGATATTCTCGAGTTTGCTCAGGGTACAATAATAGAGCTTGACAAGCAGGCAGGAGCACTGGTTGATATTATTGTCAACGGGCAGCTTATAGCAAAGGGTGAGGTTGTTGTTGTAAATGACAACTTTGGAGTAAGAATAGTTGAAATAGCAAAAAAAGATGAACTAATTAAAATAACATTATAAGGAGTATTGGAGGAAAAAATGGAAGGTAAAATATTAATAGTTGATGATGCCGCATTTATGAGAATGATGATTAAGGATACGCTGAAAAAGAACGGTTATGAAAATTTGCTTGAGAGTCCTGACGGAGAGATAGCTGTTCAGATGTATAAGGCGGAAAAACCTGATCTGGTTATAATGGACATTACAATGCCAAATAAAAACGGCCTTGAGGCTCTGAAGGAAATAAAGGAAATGGACCCAAACGCCAAAATTGTAATGTGCTCAGCAATGGGACAGGAGTCAATGGTTGTAGAAGCAATAAGAAGCGGCGCAAAGGACTTCATTGTAAAGCCCTTTAAGGCTGACAGAGTGCTTAAAACAGTTCAAGGTATACTTGGATAGGGGCTGATTAGAATAAAGGATATTTTATCGCTTATACTTTCGATTGCAGGTATAGCCATTGTGCTGGTTTTAACTTATTACAGCACAAGATGGCTTTCGACAAAGACCAATTTAACATTAAGGTCAAAATACATTAGCATTGTGGACAGAATAATGCTTGGACAAAGCAACTTTCTTGCCATTGCTGAGATAGACGGAAAGTTTTATCTGCTGGGCATCACTGAAAAGAGCATAAATATTTTAAAGGAATTAGATGACTTTAAGCCTGCTGAAGGTGAGCCTTCGGAAAGGCAGGCAGATTTCAGCAAAATGCTGGACAAGTTTTTGAAAAAATAACCTCGCGAGAATAGAAATGATTAAATACTTAAAAAAATATAAATTAATAGCAATTGTGATTTTAATGGTGCTCGTCAGGGTAAAGACAGCGTATGGCGGAGTCATAAATATGGATATAAACGGAAATGCCGCGGAAACAGTTGAGATTTTAGTTCTTCTTACTGTTATGACGTTGCTGCCGTCAATATTGATAATGATGACATCCTTCACAAGAATAATCATAGTGCTGTCATTTTTAAAAAATGCCATGGGGTTACAGCAGACTCCCCCAAACCAGGTCTTGGTAGGAATTGCATTACTCCTGACACTGTTTGTTATGTCTCCGGTAATTGATGAAATAAATACTACGGCATATGAGCCGTATAAAAATGAAGAGATAACACAGCAGGAGTTTTATGACAAGGCATCGCGGCCGCTGAAGGTGTGGATGCTTAAGCAGACGGGAAAAAGCGAGCTTCAGATGTTCACGGACATGGCAAACAGTGAGGAAATAAATAATGCCGAGAATGTTGGAGAACTCCCTATAACAGTAATAATACCGTCCTTCATAACCAGCGAGCTGAAAAGGGCATTTATAATAGGATTTTTGCTCTACATACCGTTTTTGGTTATTGATATGATAGTTTCCAGTGTACTGATGTCAATGGGAATGATGATGCTGCCGCCCGTAATGATTTCAATGCCGTTCAAGATACTGCTGTTTGTCATTGTGGATGGATGGTCTCTGCTGTTTAAGACGCTAGTTACAACCTTTAATTTTTGACCATAGGAGAAAAGCATGAGCATTTCACTTACAATGGAGATAATGCAGGCTGCTGCTGCTACTGCAATCAAAATTGGAGCGCCGATTTTGATTGTAAGCTTGATAATCGGACTGATAATTGCAGTTTTTCAGGCAGCAACTCAAATACATGAGCAGACGCTGACATTCGTTCCGAAGCTTTTTATTACGGCAATAATACTTATAATGGCAGGACCATGGATGATGGAAGTAATGGCTGATTTCACATACTACATATTTGAGCTGATGCTTACGGTTCATTGACGGAGATTGTATGGAACTTTCGGGAGATTTAACGTATTTTTTATTAATATTGGCAAGAATGAGCGGTTGTGTGTTTTTCAACCAGATATTCGGAAGAGGAAATCTTCCTATATCACTTAAAACAGGCATAAGTTTATTTTTAACCATAACTGTGTACGGCATGCTGCCACCTCAGGGAGATATGGCAGTGGGTTCAATTATAGAATATGCCGTGCTCATAGCCAAGGAATTATTTTTGGGTTACTTGATAGGCTACATTATAAGCCTGTTTTTTTCTACAGTTGTAATAAGCGGCGAAATACTGGATATGCAGATGGGTATGTCAATGTCTAAGATATATGACCCACACAGCAATTTGTCAATGGGAATATCCGGAAGTTTCCTGAACATCATTCTTCTGCTGGTGTTCTTCGGAGCAGATGGACNNACCTGACGCTTATACATATATTTATTACTTCATGTAAAATGATAGAAATAGGAAAATTTTCAATACCACACAACCTGTTTTACAGCATGGTGGAAATGTTTCAGGAAATACTCATACTTTCTCTGAAGCTTGCCATGCCTGTTATAGCAGTTGAAATAATACTTGAATCAGGTATTGGAATATTGATGAAGGCAATTCCCCAGATACAGGTTTTCTCTGTAAATGTCCAACTTAAAATTTTAGCCGGGCTTATGCTGATAATAGTTTTGATACCTGTGTTTGCAACATTTATAGACAAAACAATAACATTGATGTTTGATACTATGAGAAACAGCTTAAGTATGTTGATAACATAGAGGGATATATGGCAGGCGAAGATAAAACCGAAAAGGCCTCCCCCAAAAAGCGGAAGGACGAAAGAAAAAAGGGAAATATTTTTCAAAGTAAAGATGTGGTAACTGTGGGGGTAATTGCGGTATCCTTTACTATACTCAACTTCTGGTCGTCACATATTTACAGATACACATCAGATGTGCTGGATAAATATATTTCTCTCATGAGCTCAACTCACAGCATAACAGATGCATTTGTAGT
>DOON01000293.1:7104-12659 GCA_003514865.1 Clostridiales bacterium | reverse complement strand
CAATATTGGGATATGTGATTTATTCGTCCATCATAGACAGGCTGCAGCAGGTGCCTAAGCTATCATCCGTAAGTCTGCTGTCAGGGGTCGAATTTATATCATCCTCAATAATGGCAATTATAAAAAGCGTGATTATAGCCTTTGCGGCAATTTCGGCATTTGACTTCTTCTATTCATGGTGGGAATATGAGAAAAAGATCATGATGAGTAAGCAGGAAGTCAAGGAAGAGTATAAGCAGCTGGAGGGAAACCCTCAGATAAAGGGAAAAATCAAGGAAAAGCAGCGTGCTATGTCAATGTCGAGAATGATGCAGCAGGTTCCGAAGGCGGATGTAATAGTAAGAAACCCAACACACTATGCTGTAGCCATTAAATATGATATTGAGAAAGACAGTGCACCTGTAGTTGTAGCCAAGGGAATGGATGAGCTTGCATTGCGTATAATCGGTAAGGCCGAGGAGCACAGCATCAGCATTGTTGAAAATGTTCCTCTTGCCAGAGCATTATATGCCGGTGCGGAGTTAAACAGGGAAATACCGTTGGAATATTATGAGCCGGTTGCAGAAATACTGGCATGGGTTTACAGGATTAAGAAAAAAGGATAACCATAATGAGAAGCATATTAAATAATTCTATTTCTCTATTTATAATTTCAGTAGTGCTTATGATAATAATTCCATTGCCTCCGTTTATACTGGACTTGATGTTTATTATCAATATAGCGATTTCAATAATAATACTGCTCACAACCATGTATATAAAAGAGGCTCTTGAATTCTCTGTATTTCCGTCTCTTTTGCTTATAACCACGTTGTTCAGACTTTCGCTTAACGTTTCTTCAACCAGGCTGATATTGACGAACGGCGGGCATGCGGGAGCTGTAATAGCAACGTTCGGTAATTTTGTTCTGCAGGGTAATGCAGTANNATTTACACTTGATGCAATGCCGGGTAAGCAAATGGCAATTGATGCCGACCTCAGCTCCGGCATTCTTACAGAGCAAGAGGCGAAGAAAAGAAGGAGTAATATTCAGCGAGAAGCAGATTTCTATGGGGCTATGGATGGAGCCACAAAATTTGTTAAGGGCGATTCCATAATGTCCATTGTCATAACCGGCATAAACTTTGTGGGCGGTGTGATCATAGGAATGGTACAGGGTGGAAGCACATTCACTGAGGTGCTCCAAACATATTCAATAGCAACCGTGGGAGACGGATTGGTTTCGCAGATACCTGCACTTCTTATATCCACGGCAACAAGTATGATAGTAACAAGAGCTGCATCTGAGTCAAGCCTCAATGTGGATTTGACAAATCAAATAAAATCACAGCCCCTAGTTCTGATAATATCGGGCATAGTAATTTTGTCCATGGCAGCAATTCCTGGGTTCCCCGTACCTCAGGTTGTTTCACTGGCAGCGGTATTCATACTTTTAGGCAGCAGATTGCTGAAAACAAATTCTGCATCAATTGCCGCAGAACATGAGGACGAAGAAGTCCATGAGGCAAGAGGTGCCGAATCGGAAGATGATTATTTCAGAAATATTGATAATATATATGAGCTCATTCAGATAGACCCAATTGAAATGGAAGTGGGATACAGCTTAATACCATTGGTGGATGAATCCAGCGGCGGCAATTTTGTTGATAGGGTGGTGATGTTCAGACGGCAGTTCGCACAGGAAATGGGAATGGTTGTTCCGTCGGTGAGACTCAGAGACAACGGATACCTTAATCCTAACGAATATGTTATAAAGCTCAAGGGAGAAGAAGTTGCCAGAGGTGAAATATTGGTTGAATATTATCTTGCTCTGGACCCCGGGAGCTTAACCGGAGAGGTGGACGGAATTGAGACCATAGAACCTGCATACGGAATCCCAAGCAAGTGGATTACAAAGGATAAGAAGGAGATTGCTGAAATATATGGCTATACGGTAATTGACCCGCTGTCAGTGCTCATAACGCACCTGTCGGAAATTATCAGGGTTCATGCACATGAATTGCTGTCCAGGCAGGATCTGAATCAGCTTCTGGCAAATATTAAGAAAAGCAATGAGCTTCTTGTGGATGAGGTGGTGCCTTCCATATTGTCACACGGGAATCTTCAGAAAATACTGGGTAACCTCTTGCGTGAAGGCATACCCATAAAGGATTTGGACACAATTCTTGAAACAATAAGCGATTATGGGACATCGGTGAAGGATACGGAAATGCTTACGGAATATGTGCGTCAGGCCTTGAAGAGAACCATTACACACAAATGGTCGGAAGGGGGCCAGATAAGAGTTATCACACTGAGCACGGATGTTGAGAAGCTCATAATCAATGCCATAAGCAAGACGGATAAATCCTCTTATTTATCCATTGATCCCGATCTTATGCAAAAATTAGTGGGACAGCTTATAGAACAGATAAATAAGCTCAAGAGTGAAATAAGTATACCTATTATACTTACATCACCATTTGTGAGAGGATATTTCAGAAAGCTACTGGACCAGTTTTATCCAAAGGCAGTGGTGCTGTCCTTCAATGAAATTGACAATTCTGTTCAGATACAGGCATTAGGAAACATAGGAATTTAGATGAAAGAGTGATGCATATGATTTTAACTGATGAAAAAATTATAAATGAAGAATATTTGTGGGAGCAGTATTATGCCACCAGGGACATTCACATCAGGAATATGATAATTGAAAGGTACAGCTACTTAGTAAAGATAATAGCTCTTAAGCTCAGGGGCATATACCAGCAGTATGGTGATGTGGAGGATATTGTCAATGAAGGAGTTATAGCGCTTATTGATGTCATAGAAAAATATGATATTACAAGGAATACTAAGTTTGAAACATATGCTTCAATACGAATAAGGGGCTCAATAATTGATTATGTAAGAAAACAGGACTGGATACCGCGGAAGGTAAAAAATGATTACAAGATTGTGAAGGAAGCAGGAGATGAGCTTTCAAACAAATTAGGCCGTGCACCCAGCGACACTGAGATATCCGCACATCTTAATATGGATATCAAGGAATACTATCATATAGTCAACAATGCTTACGGTACAAGCATGATATCCTTTGAGGAGCTGTTAGGGGAAGCAAATCTCCACGAAAAGGAAATAGGCAGCGGCTATGAACCTCCGGAGCAGGAGCTTGAATCAAAGGAATTATATAAAACACTGATGGACAGTGTGGAAAATCTCAATGAAAAAGAAAAGCTCGTAATTTCTCTTTATTATAAGGAGGAATTAAAGCTTAAAGAAATAGCTGATATTATGAACATAAGCAATTCAAGAGTTTCTCAAATACATACATCTGCGCTGCAGAAGCTGGAAAAGAACGTAAGGGATTACTTAAACGATAACGTTGAAAATAAAAAGAAGAAGAGGTGATAATATGTCGAGAGGTTTTTATGCTTTAACTTCAGGTATGCTGACACAGCAGAGAAAAATCGATATTTCAGGAAACAACATCGCAAATATGAATACAGCGGGATATAAAAGAGAGCAGACAGTTACAACAAGTTTTGGAAGCCTGTTTTTGAGCAAGTACAAGCAGAACGGGATACACGAGGAGGCTGAACCGTTAAATAATGTTTCAGTCATCAGGACAGCCCTGGAAAATTACACGGTGCATTCTCAAGGAACGCTGGAGGAAACAGGAAATATAACGGACTTTGCCATTATGGGAGCCGGCTTCTTTGCGGTGGACAACAATGGGCAACTGCTTTACACGAGAAACGGAAGCTTCAATATCGATGAGGAAGGATACCTGATGCTGGAGGGAGCAGGAAGAGTACAGGGTGAGTTCGGCGAAATTTATGTGGGAAGCGACAAATTCAGTTTTTCCGAAGATGGAAGTATAGTAATTGAAGGTGAGGCGGTTGACAAAATCGCTGTATATGACTTTGAAGACTATAATTCACTCAATAAATACAGGGAAGGTTTATTTATATCAGATGCTGAGCCCGAACTCCTGGATTATCCTGTCATAGTAAATAAAACAATTGAAAGATCCAATATAAATGTTACAGAAGAATTAACCGGCTTAATTTCATCTCAAAGAGCGCTTCAAACAGCAGCTCAGGCACTGAAGATATATGACATGACAGATGATAAGGCAGTGAGTGAAATCAGTAAAATAGTATAACGGAGGGGCATATGATTAAGGCATATTATACTGCAACAAACGGAGCAACAGGAAACCAGAGCTACATGGATATTATTTCAAACAACATGGCTAACGTACAGACAGAAGGGTTTAAGAAAACAAAGGCTGAATTTTCCGATCTGCTGTATACAAATATAAGAGGGGCAGAGGGAGCAAATACAGAGCTTAAATCAGGGAGCGGTTCCAAGATAAATAAGGCAGATGTTATATTTACCCAGGGAACCCCGGTTAGAACAGGAAGAAACACAGATTATGCTATTATGGGAGAAGGTTTCTTTGCTGTGCAATTTGAGGATGAAATTATGTTTACCCGTGGAGGAGCTTTTCAGTCTACGTATCTTGATGATGAGAAGTATCTCACATACCAGGGAGGATATGTTCTGAATAAAGACGAAGAACCGATTATAATTGGAAGTGACGAAGATACGGAGCCGGGTATATTTGGATTTGAAAACAACGGTGACCTGGCTCAGGCGGGAAATAACTTGTTCAGAATTGCCAATGAGGATGCCGAATATACTCTTTTGGAAAACACAAGTGCAGCACAGGGATTTATCGAAGCTTCAAATGTGGAAATTTCGGAAGAGATGGTTAGGCTTATTCAGGTACAGAAGGCTTTTCAACTTAATTCAACAGTAATTAAAACAGCAGATGAAATTGAACAGACCATAAATGCATTGAGAGTATAATTTCAGATAGGAAAGGATGCCTATGAATAACTTAAACAATACTAAAAATTCAGATGTTTTAAGAGAAGACACCCAGACTATTCAGGAAGAATTACAAAAATATAAAATCAGTCATTTGGTTTCCGCCAATAAACTGAAGGTGTATATAAGGATAGAATTGCTGGATAAACAGGCAGAAGTAAACTGTGAGGACATATTTGATTATTTGAGTGAGCAAAACATTGTTTATGGTATAATGAAGGATGAAATAATAAGCTATTGCAGCAGAAAAGAATATTCCAAGGAGCTGGTTGCCGCAATGGGTACTGCACCCATAGACGGAAAAGATGCACAGCTTCTATATGATTTTGATATTTCGGGCGAGAACAGGTTTGATGAAGATGAAGATGGCACAATTGATTTCAGAAATCTCAACAATGTAGAAAATGTTACGAAAAACACAGTTTTATGCCGCATAATACCTCCGGAGGATGGAAGAGATGGTACAGATGTTTATGGAGGGACTGTAAGCTACAGGAGAGGAAGTAATGTTTCATTCAATTATGGAAATAACACATATATTTCCGAAGACGGTTTAAAACTGCTGGCAGCAACAGATGGGTGTGTTGAATTTAAAAACAGCAAGGTTTTTGTAGAAAGCGTATATAAGGTAAACAATGTGGACAATTCCACAGGAAACATTGATTTTATTGGAAGCG
>DOON01000293.1:4456-7092 GCA_003514865.1 Clostridiales bacterium | reverse complement strand
CGACGTGAAGGCAGGAGATTCAATAATACTCAAGGGGGCTACCGCTGCCATAATCGGAGGCATAAGCAGGGCTGATAATTTAATATATGCAAAGACAATCGGAGGAAAGACAAATCCCGAGACAAATATTGTACTTAACCTTGACAAGTACCAGGATGAACAAAGACTTCTTGATGCTAAAAGGAAGATGAATGCCAGATTTGAAAAGGACCTGGCGGCTAAGACCGGTGAAATGAAGGAATTAGATGACAAGATGGATCTGATAACGAACTCATTCTTGGACGAAGAAAATAAAAGTTCCGTGAAAAGGCAGATTATGCTTATGAGAATCAAGGTACATAATGAGATAGCTGACATTAAGCGGCAGATGACAAATGTGGTTGCAACAGATAACATTGCTGATCATAAAATAATCTGTAAGGGAGTAATGCATCCAAATACCAGGCTGACAATAGGCTGGATGAAATACAGGATAAGAGAAGACTTGAGCTTCACCAAGATTTACAATGACGGCAACGATATTACATTTGTGCCTCTTAACCCGGCAGATATAGATATATAAATAACACAAATTATATAATGGGGGCAATACATTGGAGTTAAAAGAAATTCACATAGATGTGCTTAAGGAAATAGGAAATATAGGAGCAGGTAATGCATCAACGTCTCTTTCTCAAATGCTTTCAAAGAGAATAGACATGAACGTGCCTGAAGTAAGTCTGCTCAACTACGATGATATAATAGGTTCCATAGGCGGAGCTGAAAATGTTGTTGTGGGAATTTTGGTGGGATTTGCAGGAGAAATTGATGGAATAATATTGTTCCTTCTTAAAAAGGAGTTTGTGCATTTAATATTGAACTCATTGATGGGAACAGAGCTTCACAGCTTTGAAGACATATCTGAAATGGAGATGTCCGCCTTGTCAGAGATAGGAAACATAATGGTGTCATCGTAAGTGAATTCCATTTCGTCTCTTACAAATATGAAAATAGATATAACCGTGCCATCATTGAATATTGATATGTCCGGAGCACTGCTGGATGCCGTTACAGCGGAATTTTCAGAGGCTGCTGACAAGGTAATATTCATAAGAGAAAAATATTTTTGTCAGGATGAAACAGTATACAGCCATATGCTTTTGCTTCCTAATACAACATCCCTGAAAATTTTGCTTACGAGGTTCGGAATAGAAGTATGAGCAGCGAAGTCAACGTCGGAATATCAGATATGAAAATTGTAAATGCGCCAAGGGGATTAATATCATATGCCCTGGGTTCATGTGTGGGAATCTGCATAATAGACAAGGCAACACAGGTTTCAGGGATGGCTCATATAATGCTGCCTTATAATACAAATAACGATAAAGCTAATATATTCAAGTATGCGGATACGGGAATTGCCGAAATGATACGCCAAATGGAAGGATTAGGCTGCCTCAGATCAAGGATGGTCGCAAAGATAGCGGGTGGAGCGAAGATGTTCGATATCAAGGGAAGTACTTCAATCGGCAGCATAGGTGAAAGAAATGTTGCGGCTACAAAGGAAACTTTGCAGAAGTTAAAAATAAAACTATTTGCAGAAGACACGGGAGAAAATTATGGAAGAACAATAATTTTTGACAGTGCCACAGGAAACCTGACAATAAAGTCATTCGGGAAAAACCTGAAAGTAATATAAAGATATTATATAAAGAGAGAGGGACAACTGATGTTGTCCCTTGCTTTGCTAATGACTTGGATGTTTTGATATAAATTCGATTGATTTGATAACTTCAGAGATAACCTCTGCCTGCTGCTGAGTTACCAGAGAAGAGTACTCGGCAAAGACCTCACCTTTTTTTGTAGTGATGTAGTACGGTGTTAAGTTATTCAGGGCTTTTGCCATAATGTCTTCCATGCAATGCTCACATCTGCAGATATCGGCATATGCAGGATCATTCCTCAAGATGCTGTTGAGGCAGTTTGTCACGATTTCTTCCATGTAATTTATTATCATATATCCCCCTTGGGTTAATTTATTTTCTCTCTGTACATTCCTATTACTGATATAATTATGTCATTGTAATATTTATGTCCTGATATATCCCTGAAGCTGTAGTATTTATTGTACAACGAGCTTATATGTGCCAGCTCCAGATACGATGGATTATAGCCGTAAAGCATGTTAACAGCGTGAACAACCTCACCTCTTGTTATGGGAGCATCAGGGTTGAAGCGGTCCCCGCTGCCCAGCAGGAGATTTCTGTTTGAAATCGTAAGTATTTCTTTCTTTGCCCAATGGCTGCCTATATCTGTGTAGCCGTAGTTTTCCGAAGCGGGAAGAGCATTCAGAAGCGTCTTGTAAGCGCTTATTTTTGTAAGCATCTGACAAAATTCTGCTCTTGTAATGCTGTTGTCCGGCTTAAATGTTTTGTCCTTGTATCCGGAAACATATTTTTTACTGCTTCCCATTGCTATATAGTCTCTTGCCCAGTGGTTCTCGACATCGGTAAATACTGATTTCAGCTGTGCTCCCGTATCATAGGGAAGATTGTTTAGCCTGCAGAATATTGTAACCATTTCGGCTCTTGAAACAGGGGCGTCAGGATTGAAGCTTTCGGGGCTTTTTCCGCTCATATATGCCGGAAGGATATTAT
>DOON01000293.1:0-4432 GCA_003514865.1 Clostridiales bacterium | reverse complement strand
CCTCAACAATGGTAAAAATATAGTCACCGTTGTACTCTATCTGGGTCTTGTGGTTATATTCTGCTGAGGTTCCGTTTAGTTTATAGTATTTGCCGTCAAAGGATATGAGGTAGTCAAGCCCGAAATCCTCATCTATTTCCAATGTAAGTGTGTCGTCACTGCTCAAGTATGAATCCACAGAAGGCCTTCGGTAGTCAATTCCGTCGATGTCAAAGCTGAACACGTGCTGGGAATTTTCTGATTTGATAAGAACAACATAGTTGCCGTTATCATCGTATAAATCCTTGGGAGGATTTGCAGTATATGTAAGATTGTTTGTAAAGTTATATCCGTAATATTCCACAACTGTGCTGTAATCGTTGTAATTCACCTGAGATATCGAAATGAGCAGATAATATTCACCTGATTTGATAACTCTGTAATCATACACCTTCTTGTCAATATCCACTGAAAAGCTGAAGGGCACATTGTCCTTAACAGAGCTTATGTAATAATTGACTTCGTTGGAAACTGTCTTACCTGCCGGTGTGGTCACAGTCCTCATCTTGTCAAGCTGCATGCTGAAAAAAATCTGCTTTTTTTCATAGTCATACTTCAGCCCATACTCAAAATATATGTTGTCGCTTTTTTTATCATCTTCACTCACTGAGCCTATATTTTTCACCTTGTAAGTGAATGTTTTCTTTGTTCCATTATCATATATGGTGAAGGGATACTCTCCGTTTCTGTCTGCAACATAGGAAGCTGTTTCTGCTTCGACCATGAAACCTGAGGGAAGATATATGTAAAAGGTATATTTTTCGTTACTTTCGTCAGAGCGGTTTGTATAGTATGGGGCTATGGTAATTTCCTTAAATTCGGTGCCTGATACTTCCTTTTCAGTAAACTTAACCTTGAGCTCGTCTTTAACAGCACCGTATCCTGTGGTAAATATGCTCAGAAGTATAATTAACAGGGTAGTAAAAAATAATAGTCTTTTCATGAGTACTCCTATCTGTTTTTATATAGTTGAAGCTGTCTTTCATATAAATACTTTGCAATTATGGCCTCATCATAGGAAGCCATTTTTCCGAATGTGCATCCGTAGTTTGTGCTCAGCAGTTCTTTGGAATCATCACCATATGTTTTGTCAAGCCTGATTACGGTAGCTTTTATAAGTATAAGCTGATTTTTCTCATATTTAAAATAAAATGATAAAACGTCATGGAGCATCAGATCGTAGTTGGAGGATATGAGCATACCGCCTATGCTCAAATTTAAAACATTAATTTTCATGTTGGGGACATCATTTGTTATATCAACATCGTTTCTTTTGAGGCTGTCGATGTGAAAGGATATATCTGTACGCACCTTAAGAGAACCTCTTCTTTCAATAATATCCTCTACTCTTGTGACTAATGCGTTCAGCTGATTTCTTGTTGCTACAATGACCTTGCATAAATATGGAGATATTCCGGAAAGCTCATTGTAAATTTCAACTATAATTTCAGTCCGTGTATTTAATATAGGCAGATTGCTTCCTTTGATTTTTATGGAGCTTCCTGACATGCTCAATAGCTGTCCGCTTCCAATCAGCTGTCTATCTGTTGTATATATTTTGGCTGTTTTCTCAATATTGTTCATAGTCTCCTCCTGCTAAGGTTGCTCAAAACCCCATTTAATCGTTATTATGTCACCTTCAGATATAAGGTTCAGATATGATGCCTCTTTGCCGTTATGAAGCAGCACTATGTCTCCCTCCGGCCTTGAAGGATCGATATCCGTATAGTTCAACATGTCCGCAAATATGTAATTATCATCCTTTTTAGGAAGCATGACTGAATTTCCGTTTATTGTTACCACTATGCATTCAATTTTAGCCTCAGCATTCTCTTCTGCATTTTCGATTGAAGCATTGACAGGATTTTTCGTTTCTGTCTCAGTAGCGTTCATCATATCTATGATAAAGCCGTCATACAACTCGGAGTCCACATGAGCCTCGGCNNAATGACCTATGCAGGTTTTCATCTATTTTATAAAGCTTGTATAAATCTGAAACTTTTTTCATATGAATTATCTCAATTGAGTCTGAGCCGCATATTAAATAATCCTCGTTTACCTGATTTTTGTTGGCAAAGTATCTCGGCTTCAGCGATATTTTCATACCGTTGAAATGAACAAATCCTTTGCTGTCCGTATCAGCTATGTCGGAAATTCTCACTGTGGGGCTGTTTCCGTTCTTCGCGGGAATTATTTCAATAATATCTCCGGGGCGTATGATGTCCTCTATTGATGCAGGCTTAGAGTTCACGTTTATTTTTGAAGGTGTGGAGAACTCTCCGGCATAGTAGTGCTGTATTCCGTTTACAGTAAACCTCAGGCTCTTGCCTGAAAGGCCGATTAATTTCTTTGTGTCAAAGCCTGACATCAAAATGGCATCAAGAACCTTCATTTCTCTTATTCCATACAGCCTTATTTTCTTATCGTTAACCGTAACACTGAAAAAATCATAATTTTTATTTAAAACAACAGAATATGCAATTCCGAAGGGTGTTATAAGCTCAGGACCGTAATATTCTGTTGAGGATAAATTCACATTTTTGAGGCTCCTTTTGTCTGTGATAGCGATGTGTGATTGGGGAATATTCAAGAGCTCAGATAAAAAATCCTTTAGATATGGCGTTTTGCTTCCCCCGCCTGCAAGAAATACTGCTGCTGGTGCCTCATTATTCATCTTTAAAATTTTAGTGGATATATCTGCACATAAATCATATACGGTTGGCCGTATTGCTTCAAAAATATTCTGAAGAGGTACATCCTGAGGAATTCCGAGGATATTGGTCATTTGTACGGGGTCATTGCCGTTGCTTACAGCCATCTTAACATCTTCCGCAGCATTAAAGTCAATAAGGAAGCTTTTCATGAGGCATTCTGTAATTTCATCTCCTGCCACTGTTGCCATATCATATCCCACAATACTGCCGTTTTTAGAGATAGCTATATCTGAAGTTCCTGCACCTATGTCCACAAGTGCTAAATTTAAAAGTCTCAAATCCTTGGGAATTATCAAATCCATGGCAGCAATAGGCTCAAGCGTAAGGTTGCAAACCTCCAGACCGTTGTTGTCCATGCAGGAATAAAGTCCTTCGATAACGGTGTGAGGAAGAAATGCATGNNGTACCCGCTCGGTTCTAAGTGCCCTTCCGGCCGCAGCTATGCATACTTTGCTGAGCTTTATGCCAAGACTTGCCTCAATATTATTTTTCACAAGCCCCACAACTCTGCTGACCTCTTCAATATCTTCTATCTGTCCGTCAATCATGGAGCGCTGCCTGTGAAAGCAGCTTTCGATGGCATTTATTTTAAGCATGTCTCCGCTATTTTCACAAACGACTCCTACAACAGAGCGTGTACCTATATCTAATGCAAAAATTAAATCATTCATATTAAGCTTCATCCTTTGGGATCTTAAAGTTAAGGAAATAAATATAAATGTCTACTATTGAGCCGAACAGCTCTTCTGGTATCTCACTGCCCATCTCCAGCTGGGAAAGAAGAACCGACAGAGAATCGTCCCTATAAACCGGAACTCCGCTTTCCTCGGCAACACTCACAACCTTGTCGGCAATATATCCTGAGCCTGACGCAATTACTACAGGAGCGTTATTTTTATTCGGATCATATTTAAGAGCAACAGCCCGTCTGTTATTGTTATATTGTGACATCTACACCGCTTTTCCTTTCAGTTAAATTTGAGAAGACTTCGTTGAATTTTNNCTTTTACGCACGCATTCGCGAACTTCCATCTTTTTTACGTTTAAATTATTTCCGTTTAATAATGTATTTAAATCACTTTTGATTTTTTCAATATGTGGTGAGAGGGCACCGGGAACATAAATATCAAGCGCCAGTCCGGATTCTCTCAATACAAGGGTAGTTTCAAAATATCCCAGCTTCTGTATGTCGAATGTAACAAAAACCTTGTATGTCTGCTGATAGTCAGGTCTTTTCTTTTTGCCGGGCATCTCTTCATATTCTTTTCCTATCCAGAGCTCAGAAAACATGAACATTTCATTGTAATTTAAAGGAAGAAACATATGGGTTAGAGGAATATGCACATTCTGACAGAACAAAAGTGATTCCGTCACGTCCTCCATTACCCCCTTCCCAACCAGGTTGTCGCTTTCCTTTGCTCCTGCTTTAATAAGCTTTATAAATGAATCCACCGCATTGCTTTTGACATTTGTAGCTGCCTCGTATGTATTCACGAGAGACATCTTGAGAGTTTCCATATATTTTTCATCAACATCGAAATTGAATCTCACATATTCCAGAAGGTTGTCCAGGTCATTGGCAAAATAATCCTTACCTGAGGCTTCAAGTCTAACCATGTTGTGTATGAGCACTGATATGTAGTCTCTGACAGGTCCGAAATCATTCATTTTTGAAATAT
>DOON01000028.1 GCA_003514865.1 Clostridiales bacterium | reverse complement strand
AGCTCTATACTTCCAGCAGCTACATCAGAACATATGACGTGGTGGGCATAATCCGTTCATACGACAAGGATACCAAGACCGCCGTAATAGAGCAAAGAAACAAATTCTCCGAAGGTGATACCCTCGAATGCTTTGGTCCAAAGGGAAGACATTTCAATGTCATTGCAAAGAATATGCAGGACGGAGAGGGCAACGCAATTACCTCCGCACCACACCCACAAATGACCGTAAAAATGGAAATACCCGAAAATGTAGAGCCTTACTATATTTTGAGAAAGAAAACAGAAGAATAATTGATAAAAGGGGACGTCGCGTCCCCTTTGTTGTAGCGAACAGATTTTGATTATTGCTTACCGGAGCAGAAAGGAATAATGGAAGATGTTAAATGAAAAAGGTGTACTTTGTGAAATGAAGGCTCCGATTGCTTTGTTGTTCGGCACAAGCAATGCGGGAAAATTGGGAGCTATGCGAAAGCATTTGGAAGGACTCAACATAGAGGTAACATGCTTGGATGAAATTGATATTAAATTGCCTGATATTGATGAACGTGGGAATAATCCTCTTGAAAATGCTAAGATTAAGGCTCAGGCTTATTATATGGCAACAGGCATGCCTGTGTTTTCATGCGATTCGGGACTTTACATAAAAGAAGCGCCTTATGAACTTCAGCCAGGAGTTCATGTTCGCAATATAGGCGGAAGGCATCTTGATGACGAAGAGATGATTGAATATTATGGAGAACTTGCCAAGAGCTTTGGAGGGCAGATGACTGTACGTTATAAAAACGGTATTTGTGTGAAGAAAACAGAATTCCAAGCTCTTCAATCGTTTTCATTCTGCATCCCCTTGGTCAGCTTTAGCAGCCTTTTTGTTTTTCTTCACCTGGCTTTTATCAATGGATTTTGACGGTACCAGTTCAACTTCACATTCAGTACACGACAATCTAAAAGTAGGACTACACGTTGCACCACGGCCACACTCAGGACNNCGAGTAATGAGCGAAAAAGAAATATATGAATATATGGGTGATGATATCGCGGGAGAAGAATTTATCATCACATCAATATCTCACACATGCAGGACAAAGGGCTTTCCTCTTGACAGTCTTTCCGTACATGTAAATACCGGAAAATATTATTTCGATATGAACGAACTTAAGGACCGCTCGAGCATGGATGATGGTTTCAGAAACTTCTTTATCCGTACTCTTGGATTGAAAGATACGGAATGATATTGGCAGGAGCAAAAAGAACCTGCTTGAGGTGCGTATAAGATGTCATTTCAGGAGAGTATGCCGTCATTAAGTGTCAATACGAATACAAAATTATATAAACAAAGATACGGCACAATAAACTAAAAGCAAGGTCATGATAGTATTTGTGATTTTTGCATGCTTGGAAAACAGAAGCTTGAATATTGAGCCAAAAGCTGACCAGCAAACTGTGAAGACAAAGCCGATGAATGCTAATAGTAGAGCAAACCCAAACAACGGAAATGCTTGTCCGTGATAATAGGGCAAAATATATGCTTCCATTGACATTAGGCAATAGATATAAATTTTCGGATTAATAAATTGCAGCGTAAATCCTTGCCAGAACCCGGCACGAGAATGATTTTCTTCTATAGTATCAGTACTTTTAAATGTTTTCCATGCAAGATACAGCATATATGCTGCGCCAAACACAAGCATAGGAGTTTGAATTTTTGGAATAACTGAGGACAACATGCTGAGAAATAGTGTGCATAACAGCATTACAACACTAAATCCGGCTCCGATCCCAAAGTTAAATGGAAGTGCTTTTTTAAAGCCTAAACGTCCTGCGTTTGATAATGACATAATATTGTTTGGACCCGGCGTTGCGGCGGTAATTATTGAATAGGTTAAAAAATTTATCCAGCTGAACATAGTGTTGCCTCCATGATTCCAAGATGATATAATGTACTTGTAGTTCAATATAATAACAATTAGTTTTACTATATTATACTATTGGTACAATATAGTGTCAATATGTGGAGGAACTTTTTATGGATATTAATGTTGCAGTTTCTTATAATATCAAAAGGGCAAGGGAGTCAAAGAAACTGACTTTAGATGCGGCTGCTGCAGTGACCGGCGTTTCAAGGAGCATGCTCGCCCAAATTGAAAAAGGTGATGTGAATCCAACCATCTCAGTATTGTGGAAAATTGCTAACGGTTACAAGGTATCCTTTACTTCCTTGGTTGAAAAAACACCTGAGAGAGCATCTGTAATCCGATTAGAGGATGTAACTCCTATCATAGAAAATGACGGAAAATACATAAATTACCCGGTATTTAATTTTGATGAAGAACGGTTATTTGAAATCTACAGGATTGTAATTGCACCGATGGGAGAGCTTGAAGCAAGCCCACATTTAGGTGGTACGGAAGAATATATCACCGTATTCGCCGGAGACATGGAGATAACAGCAGGCGATGAAATATTTAATCTCCACAAAGGTGATTCCGTTAGATTTAAGGCAGATGTACAGCATAAATATAAAAATACAGGTACTATTGAAGCGCAACTTAGCATGCTTATTTACTACGCAAAATAAGCATATTCCGGCAAACATTCTTGAATTATATCATAGATATTAATTTTATTATGAGGTGAAATCATTGAAACGAAAGCTTTTTTGTGAGATTTCATGCGGGACATACAGGATTTCTGTAATTAAATGCAGGGTGCTACGTTTTATTAAGGATCTACTGGTGTTTAATAAATTTGCTGAGAAAAAGTCTGAGGAGCTGCTTCCTGTAATAATTTATAAGCATAATTCCTTAATCAGGCGCAGGCTTGGTAATGTTGATATGCAGCTGCAGGAAAACAAGGCTGTAAATTTGTCACTGGCTGCTCCAAAGGTGAATAAGATTCTTATCGAACCCGGGCAGCTCTTTTCGTTCTGGCATCTGGTGGGGGACCTTTCTCCAGGAAAGGGCTACATGGAGGGTCTGACAATTTCTCTGGGCAAGGCGTCAAAGGGAATAGGTGGAGGTATGTGTCAATTTACTAATTTAATACATTGGATGATACTGCATACGGATATGACAGTAACAGAGCACCATCATCATGAGCAAATTGACTTGTTTCCTGATTATAACCGGCAAATTCCGTTTGGGACGGGTACATCAATATTATATAACTATCTGGACTATCGGTTTAAAAATAACACGGATTTGACTTATCAGCTTATTACATACACAACAAACGAGTATCTGTGCGGAGAAATAAGAGCAAACAAAAATCAGAAGATAAAATATCACATAAAATGTAGAAATGAATTTTTTTCAAAGGAAGAAGGCAGTGTCTACAGAAACGGGGAAGTATACCGCCAGGTTATTGATTGCAGAACGGGTAAGCACTTAAGAGAAGAGCTGTTGCGTAAAAATCACGCAAAGGTAGCCTATGACGTGTCTGATATAAATATTGTCAATCAGGCATTTATATAAGTAATTAATCCAGAGGACAATATTCTTCCAAGCTGCTGAAAAAGCCCAGCTTCCGGAGCTTTGCAGAATGAACTTTTTCAACAGCCTGCCATCTTGATATCATTTATGTATTAACTCCCTATGTTTGAAACGAGAGCATCGTAAAGTTTTTTTAAAGCCTTTTTTTCTATTCTCGAAACATAGGAGCGCGAAATTCCAAGAAGCTTTGCAATTTCTCTCTGTGTTTTGTGGTCGTTGTTTCTTATACCATATCGCATCTCGATTATGGTTTTTTCTCTTTTTTGAAGGGTTTTATCTAAGATTTCGTCAAGAGCTTTAATTTTTTCTTCCTTGTCAAGCCTGCCAACTATTTCTTCGCCTTCATACCTGATAATGTCTATGAGATAAATGTTGTTTCCTTCCTTGTCTGTACCCAGCGGTCCCTGAAGAGAAACTTCCTTCTTCAGTTTTTTATCGCTTCTTATTGTCATGAGTACCTCATTATCAATGCATTTAGCCGCATATGTTGCAAGGCGTATCCCCTTGCTGTTGTCAAATGTTGATACAGCCTTGATTAGTCCGATGGTTCCTATGGAAATCAAATCCTCCTGATCAATTCCAACGGTCTTGTATTTTTTTATTACATGTGCCACTAAACGCAGATTTCTCTCAATAAGAGTATTTCGTGCTTCTAAATCGCCTTCGTTGGATTTCTCAATAAGCTCAGATTCTTCTTCCTTGCTTAAAGGCTGAGGAAAGGAACTGCCGTTTGTGATGTAGCCAAAAACAAAGATTGACAATGGAAATAAAAGCTGCAATATATTCTCTATCAAATAAACCACCCCCAGAGTTACATTATATGCAAGCAGTATGAAAAAACTGTATGTACACTAAATTTCCTGTTGGAAATAAATATTATTGTCTTGGAAATACATAAAATATGATAAAATTCGACCGGATGAAATTAAGATGTAACATGTAAAGACGGCAGACAGAAGCCTGCCGTCTTTATGGTGATGATTTATCTCATATTGCCATCCATGTTATTTCTGTTATTCATCATGTCGTTCATCATATCCATACAATTCATGCGCATCATCATTTCCATCAGCTGCTCACAGGTTAATTCGGGAGTCTCGGGCATCATGGGCCTGCCGTCCTGAGGCATGCCGGGCATCTGCCTGCTGTCCTGAGGCATGCCGGGCATNNCCGTCCTGAGGCATGCCGGGCTGCGAGGGCACGTATGGCATACTGGGTATCTGAGGCATACCCGGCAGTCCCGGGAAGTCCGGCATAAGCGGATATTCAGGAATTCCGGGATAAATATTTTCACCCGGCATTCTTGGGAGCGCCAGGGCATTGCCATCAGGCATAAAAGGAATTTCTTCCTCATTCATAAATGGCATACGAGGCGACATACCAGACGTCATGTCGTTAATTGGCATTCCTGCCATCATATAAGCATCGGCGTCTCCGTAGCTCATCATGCCGGGATAGCCCTTGCAAAAGAAAGGCATTGAATTGTAATGCGGCATATTGTTATTATAATTTGAGTAACTCATATAATCCTCCAATATTTTTTATTGAGATTTCTTATATTCAATATACGTGCTAAGCCTATATTCGGGGAATTAATTTATCGATTCAAAATAAATAAACATAATTTTTTTCGATGTTCTGCCGATAAAATATGTAATGAT
>DOON01000235.1 GCA_003514865.1 Clostridiales bacterium | reverse complement strand
GTTTTCTTCCATCAGCTCCCGTTGAAGTCTTGTAGGCTCCTTCTCAGCGCTGAGCTCATTAAACAGATATGAAGAAATGTAATAAAACGTGTCAAGCCCGCCCAAATCAGCTGTTTCAAAAGGACCTAATACGGGATATCTGAATCCCGGACCGTACTTCATAGCCTTGTCAACGTCTTCAACTGTTGCAATACCTTCCTCCACAATTTTCAGCGCTTCTCTGTATACGGCGAACTGTATTCTGTTGCCTATGAAACCGTTTACGTCCTTCAGCACTACCACAGATTCCTTTCCGATTGCGGTGACCAGCTCCTTGAGCACATTTACTGTTTCATCTGAAGTCTCATCAGCCTTTATAAGCTCAATAAGCGGAATGATATGCGAAGGATTCCACCAGTGCATTCCTATAAATCTTTTTTTATTTAATCCTTTGCTGCATATGCTGTTGATGCTCAATCCTGATGTATTTGTTGCAAATATGCAGTTATCCTTTGCAATCTCCTCAACCTCCTGCCAAAAATCCTGCTTTATTTCTATTTTTTCAATTATTGCTTCAATTATCATATCTGCATCTCTGAAAACACTTTTGTCAGTGGAATATGAAATATTTTTCAGTGTTTCCTCGGCCAATTCTGCTGTCAGTAGGCCTTCATCTATCATTGTCTTCTGATTTATGCTGATTATCCTTCTTGTATTCTCTAAATATTTATCTTCAATATCCGTTACAACGACCTTGTATCCATTTTGCGCCAATATCTGAGCAATACCGGACCCCATTATTCCGCCTCCGGCAACGCCGATTTTCCTTATATCCTGAATATTCAATTTCCCCTCCAAAATCATAAATTTAGTATATCATACAAATCACTTAATTTTTTTATCTCATAGGTGGGACTTATATTTGTTGTGTTTGGGGCAGAATTTTGGTTAAGCCAGCAGGTATCAATTCCAAATTCCNNCCTTGCAACCTCTTCAAAATACTTTTTTGACGGCTTCTGGTATCCTATATCCTCTGATACGAAAATCTCAGTGAAAAATCCTTCTAAATTCGCATCCTTGATTCTTTTGTACTGAGTGTGAGAAACTCCGTTTGTAACGATATATATTTTGTACAAACCGCCTAATTTCTCCAAAAGCTCTTCGGCGCCTTCCACAAATTCGTGCTGCATATTCAGATAATACCTGAATCTGTTCTCAACCTCTATGCCGTCCAAATCTCTGTTATATTTTTTAAACAGCATGGAAAACCTGTTGTTCAGAACGTATTCACGGTCCACATTTCCCTTTTCCAGCTCACGCCACAGACCTTTGTTTATAACAATGTAATCTTCTATTACTTCATTGACATTTCCTGCCTGCATTTCTTCAAGCAGTGCGGTAAGCGCTATTTTTTCACCCTTTTTAAAATCTAAAATAGTATCATCCAAGTCAAATAGCAGAGTATTATATTTTTTCATTTGTCATTCCTTATCTATAATTCAATTTTCATCTGGGCTTCCCAAGCTCCCAGAGTTTTCGTAATCATCCAAAAAGCTGTGGATCTCGCCGTCCTTTTTATACCCGATAACTGTATTGAGATTTACGTTATGGATGCTTCTGAAAATATTTGTGTCTATATGAGAATTCACCTGTCTGAGCTTTTTAATTAGAGCCTTGATTTCTTGGCGTTTTGAGCCTATTCCATCATCTCCCAGAACGCAGTTTTCCGTCAGACGGCAGGCGCATCTTATAAATTGCATTTCGTTATATCTTGCCCATGCAATTACATCCTCCTCGCGAACCTTGTACATTGGTCGGATTAATTCCATGCCAGCGTGATTGGTACTTTTAAGCTTTGGCATCATTGTTTTGAATTCTGCGGCATACAGCGTGCTCATGAGCACCGTTTCAATTACATCGTCAAAGTGATGCCCCAACGCTATTTTGTTGCAGCCTAGCTCTATCGCATATCTGTACAAATATCCTCTTCTCATTCTCGCACACAGATAGCAGGGTGTTTCCTCAACATTTGCAACAATATCATATATCTTGGTATTGAAAATTTTAACCGGAATATTTAAAAGCTCAGCATTTTCCAATATAAGCTGCCTGTTTACTTCATTATACCCTGGGTCCATGACCACATATTCTGTTTCAAATTTTATTTCACTGTATTTTTGAAGCTGCTGCATGCATTTTGCCATGAGCATGGAGTCTTTTCCTCCTGAAATACACACTGCAATTCTGTCTCCGTCCTTAATGAGCTCATATTCCTTTACGGCAGATATAAATCTGGACCATATGGGCTTTCTGAACCTTTTTACGATACTTCTTTCAACCTCTTCGTATTTTTCCATAATAACCTACTTTACAAATTTTTTATAACATTTATCAAACGCATCTAAAAATGAATCTATTTCCTCTTCACTTGTGAGATGGCTTAGGCTTATCCTCAGCGTGGAAAGCGCCCTCTTCCTGTCCCCTGTCAGTGCATACACGGGCCTTGATGCAGTATTCGGCGCGCAACATGCCGACTTGGTGGAAACGCATATATCATATTCCTCCAGAGCTTCCCTGAATTTTTCGGTATTTACTTTTTCTATACTTATGTTTAAAATAAAAGGAATTGACTTTTCATTGCTATTTATCATTACACTTTTATATTTTTTCAGTCCATTCTTCAGCATGTCATTAAGCTGCTTAACATATATAAGCCTTTCTTCTGAATTGCTGCATGCCAAATCAAGAGCCTTTTCAGCGGCGGATATCATTCCAAGAGCAGGAGTTCCGCTCCTGTATGCCGTTGTGCTTATTCCTCCGTGTATGAGAGGCTCAAGCATTATTTTTTCTTTTTTTATCAATATGCCGCAGCCGTTAAGACCGTAAAACTTATGTGGTGTCAGTGTGGCGAGGTCCACATTATTAAAGGACACAGGTATTTTCCCCACCGCCTGCGTAGCGTCCACGTGGAAGCAGCAATGAGGATATTCCTTCAATAGTCTGCCTATTTCGTCTATTGGCTGCATAAGGCCAACCTCGCTGTCCACATAGCACACAGAAACTAAAATCGTATCATCTCTTACCATTTTTTTTAGGCTTCCTATGTCAACTATGCCTTGCGGTGAAATTTCCGCATATTCAACCTCATAGCCGTTGTTCTGTAAATAGCTCACAGCACCGTTCACAGAGGAATGCTCTAAAAATGTCGTTATAATGTGTTTGCCGTATTTCCTATAATGAGCTGCTGCCCCTTTTATTGCGGTATTGTTGGCTTCGCTCGCTCCGGAGGTAAATATTACCTCATTTTCAGAAACTCCCAATATATCGGCAACCTTCAAGGTGCTTTCTCTCAACCGCTCCGCCGCCATCCTGCCCAGTAAATGGACAGAATTGGGATTCGCCGTAAACTCTCTTGAAACACTGCCGAATGTATTTATAACCTGCTCATCTGCAGGCGTATTTGCTGCATAATCTAAATAAATCATAATTCACCTCTATATTACTAATTATATTAATAAAATCACAATATTACAAGTGTTACAATACAAAAAAATATGTTGCATTGAACTACTCTTTTTGGTAATCTCAATTTAAAGAATGAAAATAAATTTTCAGGAGGGAATATGGAAAGAGCTCATCAGGTAGATTATCAAATTTTTGGTGACGACATACAATTTGTTGAAATCTCATTGGATTACGGTGAAACCATAGTTGCGGAGCCGGGTGCCATGATGTACATGGATTCAAGCATTGAGATGGATACTGTATTTGGGGACGGAAGTGGAAAGGATACTTCAAAAGGTTTAAAGGGAATGTTGGCATCAGCAGGCAAGCGCGTTCTTACAGGGGAAAATTTGTTTACATCCGCATTTACAAACAAAGGTTCCGGTAAAAAAGCATTGGCCTTTGCTGCACCATATCCCGGCAAAATTATTCCTGTTGAATTGATGGAGTATGGCGGAGAACTGGTTTGTCAGAGAGATTCGTATCTATGCTCTGCCAAAGGTATTGAAATAAGCATTGCTTTTCAGAAAAAGATAGGCGTGGGACTTTTCGGAGGCGAGGGCTTTATAATGCAGAAGCTTAGAGGTGACGGCCTGGCATTTTTAAATGCCGGAGGCACCATTATCAAGAAGGAGCTGGATCACGGAGAGATGCTCAAACTGGATACGGGCTGTCTTGTTGCTCTTACTTCAGGAGTTGACTACGACGTACAATTTGTTGGCAATGTGAAAAGTGCATTGTTCGGAGGAGAAGGATTGTTCCTTGCCACATTGAAAGGTCCTGGAACAGTATGGCTTCAATCTCTTCCTTTCAGCAGAATGGCAGACAGAATATTCTCCGCAAGCAAAAAAGCCAATCCCGGGGCATCAAGCAAGGGTGAAGGAAGTTTGCTTGGAAGTATAGGAATAGGAAACTTTTTCGGAGACGATTAATATGAAATGGGCGCAACATTTAGTTAACAATGAATGTTACGCCCGCTTTTTATTTTCTGCTATGAAGATACAGAACCGCTTTCGTTGCGGAAATATTTTCTTCGATTATGTTGAAGCTTTCCAAATGCTTTTCAAGCTCTTTTATGTATGTATGCTTTATGATATTGCTGTTATGAAATACTCCGCCCTTGATTCCCACGGTTATATTCCCGCTGAACCCCTTTTTACCGTATGCAGTCAGCGTAAGCTCCGCAAGCTCTTTTCCTGCCTTCTCCCTAACAGCTGCAGAATACAAGTTCCCGTCTGAAGCCTCACGGACAATGATCGGAAATAAGGCAGCTATAGCGCTTTTTTCATTTCCATAAATAAATTCCATTATGTCTGAACGAGAGGGGCCGCCAATTTCATTAAGGAGCTTTATGCTTAAAGTATCAAGTTCAATATTTCTGTCTATTTTATAAACTATGGTTTTGAAGGCTTCCATAACTATTTGGTATCCGCTTCCTTCATCACCTAAAATGTGTCCCCAGCCTCCAACCATTTCACCCTGTCCACTTTTTTGAACATAACATGAAGAGCCTGTCCCTGCAATGGCCAGTATTCCGTCATCATTTCCGAAATATGCCACGCACGCCATTTCAGCGTCNNTAATTCGGCATAATTTCCGGTCTCTACAGAAGCCATTCCTATGGAAATAAGCAGGCATTCTTCTTTTCCCAGCTCTTCTGTGCAGTCGCCTATCAAAGAAATAATATTATTCACGGTATTTTCCAGATTTACTGCGGGATTGCCTGCTCCCCCCATTTTTTCAAATACAATGCTACCGCTTAAATCGTAAGCAACAAGCTCGGACTTGGTGCCCCCGGCATCTATTCCTATTAAGTACTTCATTCATATCCCCGCCTTTACAAAAGACCTTCGGGAAAGAAGGTCTCAGATTGATTAAAATATATTAATCTTCTAAATGAATTGCGTCAGTGGGACATCCGTCCTCTGCTTCTCTTGCGCAATCTTCATTTTCTTCATCAACAGGGTCCTGTATGACCACGGAAATCCCCTCATCATCCAATTCAAACACATCAGGACAGACTGATTCGCACAGTCCGCAGCTGATGCATGCATCTCTGTCAACTATAGCTTTCATTATATTCCTCCTTTATTTAACCCTTGGTACTATTCCAATTCTTTATGGTGAATTGAATTAATAATTATTTGTTTTGCCTTCTCATGTCCGTATTTAGCCTTTCCCTGAATTTCAGGAACCGGAGGAACTTCGTTTTTCTTGAAATGCTGCTTCTTGTTACTTTCGGTTCCGTGGGCATCCTTTGGGTCTGGTCTTCTCATTCCTGCCTTTGCCATAATATCACCTCAGATATATTGTGGTTTATTGCGGCGTATTTATGCATTGGCCTTGTGGATTTATTTTATAATTTCGATTTCGTCTCCCGGTTTAATCCAGCCCGGTTTTAAAACTTTTGTAAAAATACCTTCTCTCGGCATTACGCAGTCACCCACTAATTCTCTGATTGCACAGCCAAGGTGACATTCCTTGCCTATCTGTGTTACTTCCATTTCAGTTTCACCGATTTTCATCTTTGTGCCGATGGGTAGCTCATACAACACCACGCCTTCTGTTGTGAGGTTTTCTGCAAATTTTCCCACACATAATCCGTTTTTTCCGCCGTCGTTTATTTTATCGATGCTTTCCTGTCCCAAAAGGCTTACCTGTCTGTGCCAGTTTCCTGCATGAGCATCTCCCACAAGTCCGTGATTAATTTCAAAATATCCCTTCTCTACAGGCTCCTTTGGAACTCCTTTTTTTTCACTTATATTTACAGCCAATACTTTCGCCATCTTTATTCTCCGTTAATTTATAATTTTTTATTTATGNNACACTATCATTTCTCTGTCAATTGCCTTGCACATGTCGTAAATTGTGAGCCCGGCTGCTGATACTGCCGTAAGCGCTTCCATTTCAACACCTGTCTGACCTGTGTTCCTTACTGTTGCCGTAATTTCCACCCTATTTCTGTCAAAATCAAGCGAAAAGCTTATGTCGCAGCCTGAAATCATTATGGGATGGCACATGGGAATAATGTCGGAGGTTTTCTTTGCAGCCATTACACCCGCTACCTGTGCAACAGCCAGCACATCACCTTTTTTTATTGTTCCCTGGTGAATTCTATCAAGTGTTTCTCTTTTCATATATACATTTCCGCAGGCAACTGCCTCTCTCAGGGTTTCATCCTTGCTGCTCACGTCAACCATCTTTGCTCTTCCCTGTTCGTTAATATGAGTTAAATCCATGCTATCCTCCTATTTGAAACATCATTCTGTCAGTTTCGCTTTTCTTGTCTGTATCCAGATGATGCTCCTCTGGTTTATTATATACGGCACTTCTTATAACCTCAATTAATTTTTGCTGGTCATTTATATATGGCTTAATATTTATTTCCTCTGCAGAGTGAAGACATGGCTTTATTGTACCTGTGGACGTAAGCCTTATCCTGTTGCAGTCGCTGCAGAATTTGCAGCTTACAGGACTTATGAGTCCTACTGTCCCAACTGCTCCGGGCATCTTGTACACTGATGCGACTCCATTGTCACTTTGTACCGGGACCAGCTCAGGAAATCTTTCAAGTATTTCCTCCACCTTCATGCTGCACTCATCAAAATACTTCATGCCTTCACCGATAGGCATGAGCTCTATGAACCGCACCTGTATCGGAGCATCCAGTGTAAGCTTTATGAAATCTCCGATTTCATCATCATTTACACCCTTCATCAAGACTGCGTTTATCTTTATGGGCACCATATCAAGTCTGATGCATTTTTCAATCGCTTCAAATACCTTGTTTATATCACCTAATCTTGTTATTTCTTTGAATCTGTCTGCTCTAAGCGTATCAAGGCTTATGTTCACGCGGTTCAATCCCGCTCTTTTCAAATCCTCCGCCATATCTGCAAGCAATATTCCATTTGTTNNATTTGTTGTCAGAGATATGTCCTCCACTCCCGGTATGGAAGCAGCATGGCTGATAAGCTTGTCTAGCCCCTTAAGAACGAGAGGTTCTCCTCCGGTAAATCTGACCTTTTTAATACCGAGAGCACCGCAAGCTGTGATTATTTTCTCAACCTCTTCAAAACGCAGTATGTCTTCATGGCATTTTTTTTCTACTCCGCTTTCGGGCATGCAGTAAATGCATCTGAGGTTGCATCTGTCAGTAAGTGACACCCTTAAGTAGTCAATATTTCTTCCTTTTCTATCAAGCATGTTCTGCTCCTTGTGTAATAATTGTTCCAGTATTAGAATAGTCATATCCGCCGAGTTCGTCAAGCTTTTTTCTAAATTCTTCGGATTTAATTGTTTCGATGAATTCCTTTACAATATCCAGTGACATGTATTCCTCCGGTATTGCAAGGTCATATTCTTCATTGCATACAGGTATGAAGTCAAGCCCCATCAGTGCTGCTGCAGAATAAACACCCAGGCCTGCATCAGCATCTCCCGCCTCCACTG
>DOON01000198.1 GCA_003514865.1 Clostridiales bacterium | reverse complement strand
TCTCCGTTAGCAACTAAAGCTGATTATGTACTAATAGCTGAAAGTAATATGGCTTCCTTTGTTGATTCTTTAGTGGCACCATTAAGTGTTATTAATGCTCTTATTATAGCTGTAGGATTAAAGGAAAAGGACAAAATATCTAAAACCTTCACAGAACTTGAGCAAGTATGGCAAGAATATCAAATTTATTCCTACAAAACAAATAAAGATATTAACAAGTTTTAATTTTTATGTCTAAATTTTTATAAAATTATGTTGATTTATATACAAAAGTATTCTATTATGTAAATAAAGGCATGTAATCGTTTTTAATATTTGCAATAAATCTGTTAAAATGTTTTTAAAAAAGAAGGAAAAAAAGCAAATACATAGAATATATATTACATGTAAAGATTTACTTCAGTGTGTTATCATACAAAAAGTAAATTATATAAATAATTTTGTTTAAATTTTAGGAGGTATTGATACTATGGATACTAAAGCTTATATTGAGCAAGTATTAGAAAACGTGAAAAAAAGAAACAGCGCTGAACCAGAATTTATACAAGCTGTTGAAGAGGTTTTAAACTCTATAGGGCCTGTACTTGATAAGCACCCAGAATATGTAGAGTCTAACTTATTAGAAAGATTCTGTGAGCCTGAAAGACAAATAATGTTTAAAGTATCTTGGAAAGATGACAATGGTAAAACTCAAGTAAATAGAGGATTTAGAGTACAATTTAATGGAGCTATAGGACCTTACAAAGGTGGATTAAGATTCCATCCATCTGTTTACTTAGGAATTATCAAATTCCTAGGATTTGAACAAATTCTTAAAAATGCATTAACTGGACTTCCAATAGGTGGAGGTAAAGGTGGTTCAGACTTTGATCCAAGAGGTAAGTCTGATGCTGAAATCATGAGATTCTGTCAAGCGTTTATGACTGAATTACAAAGACACATCGGACCAGATGTGGACGTTCCAGCTGGAGATATCGGTGTAGGTGGAAGAGAAATCGGATACCTATATGGTCAATATAGAAGAATTAGAGGAGCTTTCGAAAATGGAGTTTTAACTGGAAAAGGTTTAACTTATGGTGGAAGCTTAGTAAGACCAGAAGCAACAGGATTTGGAGTTACTTATTTCTGTGAAGAAATACTTAAACATGAAGGAACTGACTTCAAAGGAAAAACAGTTGCAGTTTCAGGTTTCGGTAACGTTGCTTGGGGAGCTGTTCAGAAAATAAATCATTTAGGCGGAACAGTAGTTGCTATTTCAGGTCCAGACGGATACATTTACGATCCAAACGGAGTTAAAGGCGAAAGAGAAGAGTTCATGCTTGAAATGAGATCATCAGGAAGAGATAAGGTTCAGGACTATGCAGATAAGTTCGGAGTGGAATTCTTCGCTGGACAAAAACCATGGGGAGTAAAGGCAGATGTTTATATGCCATGTGCTACTCAGAATGAAATCAACATGGATGAAGCTAAGAAAATTGTAGCAAGCGGTTCTAAGTATTATATAGAAGTAGCTAACATGCCTACTACAAACGAAGCATTGAAGTATATCCAGGACAGCGGAATGGTTGTTGCTCCTTCAAAAGCAGTTAATGCTGGCGGAGTTGCTACATCAGCACTAGAAATGAGCCAGAACTCAATGAGATATTCATGGTCATTTGAAGAAGTTGATGCTAAATTGCATGGTATAATGAAGACTATCTATAAGATGAGTGTTGATGCTGCTGAAGAAGCAGGATTGGGATACAATCTTGTAGCTGGAGCTAACCTTGCAGGATTCAAAAAAGTAGCAGATGCTATGATTGCTCAAGGTATTATCTAAGAAAAAGCAAACAAATAAAATATAAGCAAGGCGAAAGCCTTGCTTTGTTTTTTATTTGAATAAATGTATTTTTCCTGTATCGTTCAAGTATTTTACTAATATGGCTACAATGGGAGCAATGAGGAAGCCGAAGAATCCAAATAATCTCAGACCTGCATACATTGCGGTTATTGTAATAATAGGATGAAGCCCTATCTGATGGCCAACGATTCTTGGCTCTATGATATTACGTATTACAGTTACAGCAAGATACAGCAGCAGTAAGCCTATACCTAGTGTAGTGTTTTTTAAAAACAATTCAACGATCGCCCAGGGAATTAAAATTCCGCCGGTTCCTATTATGGGCATAATATCGAGGATTGCAATAATTGCCGCTATTGGAAGAGCATATTTTACCTTTAGTATAGATAAGCCTGCAAATAACTCGATAAATGTAATGCACAGTATTATCATATAGGACTTTATCATTTTCCACAGCGTGCCTGTTACAAATACCCTGGCCTCGGAGAAGGTGGAGTTAAAATTGTCAGGAAGCTGCCTTTTTATGAAAGCCGTTATGTTATTGTATTCCACGCTTATAAAAACCGATAAAACTATGGTAAATATCACGGAAATTAAATACAGAGGGAAATTTGAAATCAACCTTGTAACTATCTGCACAACAGCTATGGATGTATTTTTAATTACATCTGAAATATAACTTATACCGTTTGTTATAATCTGTGATAATGTGTCTGCAGCCTCGGGAGAAATTATATGTGTGTTTAAAACGATCCAGTCGTTGAACTCAAGAAGCAAGGGTTCAACTCTGCTGAAATACAATCTTGGCATCATATAAATCAAGTCAGTTAGCTGTGTAAATAAAAATGTTATCAGCAACCATAATATTAATGCAACAGAGACATAAAATGCTGCGACGACAAACAGAGCGACACCTTTTCCGGTAGTTTTCATAATTTTATTTACAAATTTGGTCACAGGTCTAAGCGCAAGCGCTATCAAAAAACCTATGAGGAAAGGCATAACCCAATGTATCATATAAACAAACACAAAATATAAAACAGCATAGACTGTTATAACAAACGCTACATTTACAATAAATTTCTTTTTATCTTCTAAAGTCATTTTCGCCCTCTTTCTTACGTATTTATATAATTATAATATCTGCTAAGATTATTTGCAATATTCTGATAAATAATAATTATTAATAGTTTCTTACGTCATGGATTATGATATAATACAAGCAAATGACAATCTGGAGGCAGGAAATGAAAATTAATACTGATACTAAACTATTAGGCCTTTTAGGATATCCTTTGGGACAATCTCTTTCCTCACCCATGCAGAACATGGCGTTTAAGGAATGTTCTTTAAATAAAATATATATACCCATAGAGGTTTTGCCGGAGAATTTAGACGCTGTAGTAAAAGGAATTTCCAAGATGAATTTTGACGGATTCAATATAACTAAACCATATAAGGTTGATATTATTAAATATCTTGATGAAATTGACGAATATGCAATGTGCATTGGAGCGGTAAACACCGTAACCATAAAGGATGGCAGACTAAAAGGATATAATACAGACGGGACAGGATTTTTAAAATCTTTTGAGGAAGACACAGGAGTTAAGATACAAGGAAAAAAGGTATTCATACTTGGAAGCGGCGGTGCGGCAAGAGCTATAGGCATGACATTGGCTCTTAATAAGGCTGAAGAGATTTATATATGCAACAGAACTTATAACAAGGCACAGTTTCTTTCCGATGAAATAAATAAGACTGTAAGCAATTGCAGCAAAGCGGTGCATATGATTCATGAAGATATGGAGGAGTACATTAAGGATTCGGATATTCTTATTAATTGTACCAGTATAGGAATGCTGCCAAATGTTGATGAAACTCCATTGGAGAAAAGTCTGCTGCACAAGAATTTGATTGTTTGTGATATAGTATATAATCCAAGGAAAACAAAACTTATACTCGATGCGGAGGACATTGGATGCAAGACTGTACCAGGAATGGCAATGCTTGTTTACCAAGGGGCGGAAGCGTTTGAGCTCTGGACCGGAGCAAAGGCGCCTTTAGAAACTATGTTCAGGGCGGTTGATGAAGGGTTGAACTCGTAACCGCCATTGGTTAGAGAATATTTGATTTCGATGAGAAACATAGAAAATAAGTATAGGTTGGTATATAATGAGCAGCGATATAAATTATAACATAAATGCAATGTACTTCAGTCCCACTGGAACAACTGAAAAAATTGTCA
>DOON01000195.1 GCA_003514865.1 Clostridiales bacterium | reverse complement strand
AACCGATGATGTCCTTCATCATAAATTCATTTAATTTCAGCCATTCTTGAGCTTTTCCTTCAGCAATGTGAACTGCTTTTGTTCCTCTTACTCCGATAGCTTTTAATTTTTTAGCTCCTAAAATTCCTCCGTGTCCTCCGGCTGAGTGGTTAACAGAGTTAACGATTGAAGCGAGATTTCTCATCTTTTCTCCCGCAGGGCCGATTGCAGCAACACAGGCTTCCTTGCCCATGATTTCGTTTATAGCATACTCTGTATCCACAGTTCCCTTGCCCCATATGCTCCCGGCATCTTCGATTGACACCTTATCGTCTTCAATTTTCAACCATACTGGTTTATTTGAAGCACCTTCTATTATAATTCCATCATAACCGGCAAATTTAAGCCATGCTCCGAAGTTCCCTCCCATATGGCTGTCTGCTACAGCATGATATGGATTAGTCGGACTTAACGAAGTAATGTTGGTTCTTCCGCTGCAAGGTGCAGTTGTTCCTGTTAGCGGTCCCACTGCAATCACCACTTTGTTTGCTTCATCAAAAGATTTTGTTCCCTGAGGAACTTCATCGAATATTATTTTGTATCCGATACCGGCTCCTCCTACTAAATCTTTATATTTCATTGTATCTTCAGTCTTTATATTTCCTGTAGTCAAGTTAACTCTAAGTAATTTTCCTGTCCATCCGGTTATTTTAGCCATTAATTCTTCCTCCAATCAAATCATTATTATTAAATTTATTTGTTATGAGAAAATATATCCTTTTCTTCTCAGCATTGCCTCAAGCTTCTTCCATGAAACCATCTGCAATGCTCCTGTTATACAGTTGTCAGCACATGCACCACACAAAATACATTTTGTGGATTTGCTTATTTCAGGATCTATAGTCGGCATATGCCATGGACATGCATTCGCACATGCACCGCATCCCACACATACATCCTTGTCAACTGTCCATGCGCCTGTAGTTGCGTTTTGGCTTATAGCCTTAACTGGACATGCTGCAGCACATTTTGCGTCTTCACATTGACGACATGTTTCCGGTGTCATCAGGAAATTTCCGTAATATCCATTTTCATAACGGTAGTTATCCGTCATTTCAGGACCATAGTTGAAATTTCTGCTGATTTTAACTCTGGAAATCAACGGGTGTATTTTCCCGTCATTTGCCACTGTACATACCATTTCACATCTCTGGCAGCCTGTACATTTGTTTGGCTCGGCAATGATAAGTCCTGTTGGAGTAACAAATGCCTTAACCTCCGGATCCGGTGTATTATCTGCAGGCTTTGTGTTTGAACAGCCTATCAGGTTTAATACAGAAGCTGCTACAGTTATACCGGCAACCCCTTTACCGCTCATCTTTAAAAATTCGCGTCTTGATCTTACCTTTTCAATAAAATCTTCAATCTCTCTTTGAAACATAGTAACTCTCCCTTCAAAATAAATATTGATTATCTGTCTAAAGATTAATTTTCTTTGTCTTCCGGTTCATCGGTTTTGTTTACATTATCCTTAAATTCTCTGATGGATTTACCAAAAGCTTTACCTATTTCCGGCAACTTAGCAGGTCCGAAAATCACCAATGCAATACCTAAAATTAAAATAAGCTCTGTTGCTCCTAATCTTCCCATGATGCTCCTCCTTTCAAAAAATATATTTCCAAGGCTATGGGTTTTGTTCAGCACCAACCTCTATCCACTCTGCAAGTGAAGCCGCGTGAGCTTTTTTCATAAACTTGTCAGAGTATATATATAGTGCGTTGTTTGAAGCTCTTGTTTCCTGTATGTCACTGTATTCCTCTTTTTTAACAAGCTGAGAATACAATTCCTTAAAATCATCCTTCGATAAATTAAATGGAGCCTTGCTGAATAATCTCACGTCCGTAGGTCTTGGATAAATTTTTGATTCTTCACGAACTGTCCCAGCAATGAGGTTTAATAAATCTTTTTCCTCCACAGAAATCATCATTTTTGCGTAATTTTTTGTAATATAGTTTTCCGAGAAAAGATATATTTTTTCCGCTCCCTTGCTTATGCAAATATCGGAAAATTCCTCTCTTGTTTTGAGTTCATCAATCATCTGCAAGACTTCTTCTACTTCCATCAATAAAGGCTCGTCTATAAAATCTTCGGCGTTAGTCAAAATTCCTTCATATGACCGGTCTCTGATAAATTCACCCATGAGAGTANNGTCCGGTTCTTCTATAACTTCTATAACCTCTTCACTGAATGTATCGGATGAAAGTTTTTCTTCAATTAAATCTTCATTTAGCGGTTCATCCTGCATAGATATCCCTCCATTTAGTGTAATAAATAGTAATTTTTTATTATTGTTAATTATATATTTAACAACAACACTTCTTGTATTTTATCATATAGATAAAATATTTACAAGCAAAATATATTGAAATTTCGTTATATTCTCAACAATATAACGAGGTTGTTCCTACGTCTCCAAGCAATAATAATAAAAATGGTTGAATCTAAATTGTCAAACAAAAAAGACCCAACCATAAAAATCAAAACTATATTTAGTTACTGCCGGCATACTGCATTAGTTTATTTGTATTTCCTTTGCTTCCTCAGGCTTAAAATCATTCTTCAGGTCATATATGTTGTGAGATGTGAAATCTCTGAGCTGTCTGTCACCTAATGAGTAGCATCTCATATATCTCTTGGCGTTAACCATGGTCCAATGCTCCCCATCCCAGGTTAAATACCCGTCTTCATCTGTCTTTTTTTCATTAAGTATCAAATCTATCTGCCTGTTGCTGTTCATAAGCTCCACAAGGTCGTTATAGTCCACTTCTAATTCTTTTTTATTTATCAAATCGTACGCTTTCATTTTTCCCTCCATCACATCAATAACATAGATAATATCACCATTTTTTTACCCTGTCAATTTTGGTGTTGACTAAATCATATAAAATTACTCTATGTAACATTCTGTATCCATTTCTTCGATATTATCCTCGGTATAGCTACTATTGCTTTTGTTACATCCTCCATGCACACCAGCGCCACCACGAGATATACAGGAAGCTTAAATACCATAGCTCCTAAAAACGCCAAAGGCACTCCCACAAGCCATACGGATCCCATTTCTAAAAGCATCGAAAATGTGGTGTCACCGCCTCCCCTGAAAACTCCAACAACAGCCGTTGAATTAAATGTTTTAATAAATAATACTGAGCCTATTACAATAAGCATACTTTTGGCTGATTTGTACAAGTCCGCATCCAGGCCTCTGAAAATCTTCAACGTAAAATCAGCTGAAAAAATCATAAGAAGTCCCAGCAATAATCCCACAATCGTAGACATGTAAAGAAACTTGTTNNATCCCCTATTTTGTTTCCGATCATCAGTGTGCTTGAATTGGCCAGGCCTCTCACTATTACAAAAAATATATTTTGTATTGTTGATACTATCTGCACTGTTGCAGTTGCCTGCTCCCCTATTTTAGCATATGCAACCGCATACAAAACCTGTCCGAGAGACCAGAAGCCCTCGTTAATCACTACCGGAGAGGCTGTCTTCATATATTTCTTTAAAAATTCCTTCTCCCATCCAAACAAGTCGCTGAAAGACGCTGCCAATGGTCCCCTCGAAGCATATGCTGAATATAGAAGCATCATAATTTCAATTATTCTGGCAATCAGCGTTCCTAATGCCGCTCCCTTTACTCCCATCGCGGGGAATCCTAATTTACCAAACATAAATATGTAGTTTAAAATGGCATTGGTAAAAAAAACAATAATGGACGCCTTCAAAGGCACTCCTGAATTTTCTGTATTACGAAATCCAATATTCAGTATAAAACTTATGGCTGTAATTATGTATGACAGTGAAACTATCCTGAGATAATCGCTGCCTATTTGTATTGTGGCAGGAGAGTCTATAAAGAACCTCATTAAATATTCAGGAAAAAATCCAGCTCCTATGGTAAATATAACACCCACCACAGTACTTATGACCGTTGCAAGACCCATAACCTTTCTTATGCTCAATATGTCACCCTTACCCCAATACTGTGCCATGAACGTGGATGAGCCCGTTCCTATACCAAAGGTTATAAGTATATAAAAAAAGAAGATCTGATTGGCAAGACCCACGGCAGCAAGGCTTGTCTGCCCCAAACTACTTGTCATCAATGTATCCACCATGTTGAGCGACGAGGATATAAGGCTCTGAAGCGCAATAGGCACAGCTATGGAAAACATTGACTTTAAAAATATTTTATCATTCCAAATTTTCATCTAATCCTCCGATGTCTTGTTCATTCTAATATACTACCACATTTTTAGATTTTATGTTAGACTTTTGTGATCTTACCTCATTATTAATTTATATGGAATATAATCAATGGCATCTTTATTAATGCTTTACATCATGAACTGAGCCATTCCGCAAATACTGCACCGGAAAAGAAATATTACACGCTAAAAACAAAAATGCAAATTATTGTTTTTAGATATGTATGTATTATCAACAATTATTATGCCAAACTAAAAAATAAAGATGCTTATTATAAGCATCCTCATATCTTTCTTTCATTTATTGCAAATCTTGAATACTCATTTTCTCAAGAGCCTTTTTCTGCCTCATTTTTTCCCGGCTGAAAAAACAAATGGCTATAAGAATCATAGTAGGAATATTATATACTAATAAAATAGCGAAAAGTACTCCAAAAACTTCCCATCCCACCATACCTTCATATATGTAATCCGAAAACGTCATAAGCAACGAATTGGCAAAAGAAAGAAACGGAAGAATAAATCCAAACCACTTGTTATCTTTCCTTGAGAGATAAATTTGAAGATATGTTGCTCCTACTAATATTGCCAAAATTATAACCACTGAAAAAAACGTCCTGACTCCTGCACTCATTTACTTGTTCTCCTTTAACTTCTTATATTCTGACATCAAAATTTTTGCTGTATCAAAGTCTATTTTCTCATTTACTGCCAACCTTTTAATCAAAGAAATATAGGGTTCGCCGTTAGTGTCCTCACCAATTTTAATTTTTTGAATTAGCTTGTCCAAACGCAGCCTCACTGTTGGATATGTAACACCGTATTGCTTGGAAACTTCTTTCAGTGAACCGGAAGCCTGCAAAAATCTTNNCAAGATTTATCATCCATTCAGGAACAACTTCAATAGCCACAATTATGACCTCCTTTAATAATATTAATTATAATGTTTAATTTTATTAAAGTCAATGTTGAATCATATTTTTGCTTTTATGTAACCTCCTATCTTCTGGTTACAACAACAAATAAAAACCAAGACACATACTCTGTGTACTTGGTTTTTTATGTTTCTTCATTGTTCCGCAGTTAGGCTGTCAATATTTTTAAATATGTATCCATCTTCCTTCCACTTTGTTAAAAGCTCATCCAGAATTTCGGCGTTTGTTTTAGATGTGCTGTGAAGTAGTACAACTGCTCCCGGATGAATTCTCGGCAGCAGCTTGCTAAAGGCATGCTCTTTTGTAGGCTGCTTGTCATTATACCAATCAACGTATGCAAGGCTCCAGAATATTGTCTTATATCCTAATTCCTTTGCCATTGAGAGATTGCTTTCATTAAATTTGCCCTGAGGAGGCCTGTAGTATTTCTGCATGTCTCTGCCTGTAACCTGCTTGTATAATTCCTCCAGTGAAATCAGCTCTTTTTTAAAGGATTCCACATCCGAAATTTTAGACATATCCGGATGATTGAATGTGTGATTTCCCACTATATGCCCTTCTTCCAGCATTCGCATTACGAGCTGTGGCTCCTGCTCAATATAGTGCCCTACTAAAAAGAAGGTCGCCTTCACATCATGCTTTTTCAGCGTATCAAGTATTTTGGAAGTATGTCCGTTTTCAAAGCCTGCGTCAAAGGTCAAATAAATTACCTTTTCACTGTCGTCACCTACGTAGTAAGCATCGTATTCCTTCAACGCCTTTGCCGATGCATTTCCCACAGGCGCCTTCCCCTCTTCCCTGAAGCTCAGTCCCCAATTTGATATTTCGGTAGAAACACTTACCGAAAAATTAGACATTGCCTCATAAAGGAACATTCCCACAAATAAAATAAAGGCAAAGCCCACTACTATTCCCGCAGTTTTCTTCTTTATATATATAACCATATATTTCACCCCTTATTAATATATATAAGAGATGATATATTATGCCAGAAATTTTTATTGTCAATTAGCACAATTTACCATACAAGCAGTTGATTGTATCTTTGACACAGAATGCAAAATCAATTATAATACTAATAAATGTTTTCATTACAAATTTGGAGGAATTATGTTAGAACATTTGATTAATATTATTGTGCCTGAAATTGCACACCTATTGGAAATTATCGGAGTATTCATTATTTTTTATTCGGCTATGAAAACTTTTGGAAGATATGCTCTGAGAGCCTTTAATTTTTCGGACGAAACCGTTAAAATTGATTTTTCTCAGGCTCTGGCAATGGCGCTGGAATTTAAGCTAGGTGCCGAGATATTGAAAACTCTTATAATAAGAACTAAGGAAGAATTGATGATTCTTGCTTCCATAGTAATACTTAGAGCTGCTCTCACTCTTATTATTCATTGGGAAATAGATTCTGACTCAAAACGCTGCAACAACCATTCCGGTGAAGGTAAAGGCGGTATATTCCAACGCAAATCTAAGGAAGATTCATTAAACTAATAATAAAGGTTGCCGCATTATCTTTGCGGCAACCTTTTTATGCAACGATTATGACTCGACCC
>DOON01000154.1 GCA_003514865.1 Clostridiales bacterium | reverse complement strand
GCTGAAATTTGGAAGTCCTCTGTGTCGGTCTGATTAATAGATACTTTAACTATTATGTTGATTTAGATACATTAAAATTACAAAGCTTTTACAAATGTATGATTGCTTCTTTACTTATGTGAGTTATATTTAGTACAAACTTAAAAAATTAAAAATAGAAGGAGAAAAAAATAAATGAAAGCAAGAAAAATATTAATGATAGCTTCAGCAGTACTGATGATGTCCGTGGCATTAATCGGATGTGCAAAAACTGAAACACCGGTGGAAACACCAAAAACTGGGGCTCCTGCCGAAACACCATCAGAAAAACCGAGCTTTGATGCGGGAAAAGATATAACAGTTGTTGCAAGAGATGCCGCTTCAGGAACGAGAGGAGCATTTCATGAGCTTATGAAAATAAAGGTTAAAGAAGGGGACACCGAGGTTGACAAGCTGGTTGTCGGTGCTCTTGAGTTTGACGGAACAGACAAGGTAATCACGGCTGTTGAAGGCGACAAGTACGGTATAGGATATATTTCGCTTGGTTCAGTAAGTGAAAGGATTACAGCCGCAAAGGTTGATGGGGTTGAAGCGACAATCGAAAATGTTAAAAACGGAAAATATGCTGTTTCAAGACCTTTCCTGCTTGTAACAAAGGGAACTGAGAGTGGGCTGGTTAAAGATTTTATAGCCTTTACAGAATCCGCTCAGGGACAGAAAATAGTTGAAGAAAAGCACTATATTGCAACAGTTGAAAATCCGGTTGAATATAAATCTTCCGGTATGTCGGGTACAATCAAGATTGCAGGCTCAACTTCAGTTACTCCGCTTATGGAAAAGCTTCAGGAAGTATATGCTGAACTCAATCCAAATATAACGTTTGAAATGCAGTCAAATGGATCATCACAAGGAATTAAGGCTGCCATAGACGGAAGCTATGATATAGGAATGAGCTCAAGAGAGCTGAAAGACGAAGAAAAGGCTCAGCTAAATGAATATACACTTGCAATGGATGGCATTGCCGTTATAGTTAACAATGAAAATCCCAATACTGATTTATCATCAGATATAATCACAAAAATATATACGGGCGAAATAATAAAGTGGTCCGAAGCTAAATAGCAGATTCCTCCAAGATTATTATAAATAAAGCATGAAGCAAACAGCTGATTGCTTTATTTTTTAATTTTCATTGATATATCCGGTTGGATTATTACACAATAATTTAATTATAATGTAAAATATTATGGACAAAATAAACCCGTCGTTATATAATAATTTGGATTAATTATTTGAGCGGAATGCTCTATAGTAAAGATATTTGTGACGGTTGAATGCCGTCTTTTTTATAAAATAATATTAAATTCGGAGGATAAAATGGATTATAAAAAACTGACAGAAATTTTGTTTCCTGATATAAAAGAAGATATAGCATATTATGAAAATGAATTTCCCGAGAGAAAGCTTCCTGCAGGAGCAAAGGTAACAAGACTTGCCCCAAGCCNNCGGCGCATTCGTGGATGAGAGGCTTGCCCATCAGAGCGGAGGAGTGTTCATGCTCCGAATTGAGGATACGGATGAAAAGCGCAAGGTTGAAGGCTCGGTTGAAATAATTATATCATCCTTGAAATATTTTGGGCTTAATTTTGACGAAGGTGCGCTGCTTGAAGGAGAAAAGGGTATCTACGGTCCATATTATCAGAGCAACAGAGGCAAGATTTATCAGTGTGCTGCAAAGTATCTCGTTGAGCAGGGCAAAGCATATCCATGCTTCTGCACGGAGGAAGAGCTCGAAGAAATCAGAAATCAGCAGACTGAAGAAAATGTAAATCCGGGATATTACGGAAAATGGGCTAAGTACAGGAACCTCACATTGGAAGAGGTTCAGGCTCATATTAATAACAACGAGGAATTTGTCATAAGGTTCAGGTCTGAGGGAACTGAAGAAGGTACATTTGAAATAGAAGATGCCATAAGAGGAAAGCTCTCAATGCACGAAAACTTTCAGGATGTTGTTATTTTGAAAACCAACGGAATACCAACATACCATTTCGCCCATGTTGTGGATGATCATTTTATGAGAGTAACCCATGTGGTAAGAGGTGAAGAGTGGCTTTCTACACTGCCGATACATCATGAAATATTCACCACAATAGGCTGGGAGCTGCCTGTGTATTGCCATACAGCCCACCTGATGAAGATGGATGAAGGTGCAAAGCGCAAGCTTTCCAAGAGAAAAGACCCTGAGCTGGGACTGGGCTTTTACATGGAATTAGGATATCATCCTGCTGCCGTGAGAGAGTACTTGATTACAATCCTGAATTCAAATTACGAGGAATGGAGAATGCAGAATCCTGATAGCCCAATTGAAGAATTTGAATTTACACTTGAAAAAATGAGCAATTCAGGCGCGTTGTTTGACCTTGATAAATTAAACAACATAAGTAAGGATGTGCTTCTGAAAATATCTGCCGAGGATATTTATGAATTCCTGCTGAGTTGGTCTGAGGGACACAAGATAGAAATAGTGAATATACTTAAGGGTAATAAAGAAGAGGTTATTAAGCTTCTTTCCGTGGGAAGAACCGGAGATAAGCCGAGGAAAGACCTCATGTACTGCAGCCAGATATTTGAATTTATAAGCTATTTCTTTGACGAATATTTTGAAATCACAGACAGTTATCCTGAAAATATCAATAATGAGGAAGCTGAAAAGCTTCTTAAGCTATATCTTGACAGCTATGATCACAGTGACGACCAGGTGCAGTGGTTTGAAAAGATAAGGATAATAGCTCAGGAAAACGGATATGCGGCAAAACCGAAGGACTATAAGAAAAACCCCGACATGTACAAGGGACATGTGGGAGATGTGAGCTCAGTTGTAAGGCTCGCGGTAGTTGGAAGATCCACATCCCCGGACATCTGGGAGCTGCAGCAGATTATGGGAGAAGAGAAGGTAAAAAGCAGAATCAAAAAAGCAATGGGAAATTAACCGCCTGCGCTTTTAAGGAGGCACTATGATATATTCACATATAATTTGGGATTTTAACGGGACGCTGCTTGATGATGTGATGGCGGGCATAAAAAGTGAAAATGTATTGCTTGCAAGGAGAAATATGCCTCTGATAGAAAGTATTAATCACTATCAAAGGAGCTTTTGCTTTCCAATTGTAGAATATTATAAAAAGCTGGGTCATAATTTTGAAAAGGAAGATTACAACGAGCTTGCAATTGAATGGGTTACGGAATATCTTAAATTTTCAAAAGAATCAAGACTGAATGAAGGCGTTAAGGATGTTCTTGATAAATTTAAAGATGAAAATTGCAGTCAGGTAATTTTATCCGCATCGGAGAGGCGGATGCTTGTAAAGCAGGTTAAGGAACTGGGAATATATGATTATTTTGATGAAATACTTGGACTTGACAATATTCATGCTTACAGCAAGGCAGAGATGGCTGAAGAATGGATAAAAACAAGGAAAATACCAAGGGCTCTCTTTATAGGAGATACCACACATGATTACGAGGTTGCCTGCCGCATGAACGTGGACTGCGTGCTTGTGGCAAGAGGTCATCAAAATAAAGAAACTCTGCTTAAATGTGGAGTACCTGTATTCGATACATTTTACGACGTAGTAGATTATGCCGAAAAATCAGGTAAAAGACAATAAAGATATAATTATTACAAATTGTTAATAAAAAAACAGTTGTGCAAAAACGCCGTTTGTATATATAATGAACATGTAAAAATTCCCCCTCTATTTATTATAAATTTATTTGTTAATGTGAACCGATTTATTATATCGGTTCTTTTTTTGCTTGCCCTAACCCCATTTTTCGGAGTCTTTTTTCCGAGAAATGGATGGTGGGTCAGCCGCAACGATTATGACTTGACCCAATTTCTTCGACTGTAAGGGAGAAAGAAATTGTAGGTAAGTCAAACGCAATGGGTTCCAGATTTGCATGACAAAGCGAATGAGCAAATCTGTGAACGAAACTGCGTTTCCCAAAGTATGCGACCGGAGGGAGCAAATACTTTGTTGAGTGAGACTGTGATATGCCNNTTGGTGAACGGAGACTGCGTTCCTCCCTACAAGAGAAATCTTAAACGAAGTGATCAATAATTCTTGCTTCTTCCTTACTTATCGTTTGCGTCCACATCCTTTTTTCTCTCTTCAACTTCAAATTCATTAGGAATATAAACGTTGCCGGGGTTTGTAGGAACTTTGTTTCTCATTTTGAGCTTATTCACGAGCATATCTACGATTATCATTTTGTCACCACCTTTTTAATGTCAGTTTATTTTATTATTTCTATTTTTAATTTTGTTAAGCTTACTTTATAAGGATAAGTTGTAAGATTTTCTCTGAAAATGTTTTTTCGTTCAAATATCATTAACTTATTTGCTTGTTTTGAATAACATAATGATATAGCTAACGTCTGACGGAGGTAGTAAATGGAATATATATGCGAATTGAAGAATATCTCTAAAAGATTTCATACGATAAATAACGAAACAAAAGCAATAGATGACTTATCATTTAATATAAAAAGGGGAGAAATTGTTTCTATTGTGGGACCTTCAGGATCGGGTAAATCAACGGTCCTTTCATTGATAGCGGGACTGGAAAAACCATCCGAGGGTGAAGTCATAGTTAATACTGACAGCATAGGCTTCATGTTTCAAAAAGACCAGCTGTATGAATGGAGAAATATATTTAAAAATTGCATTTTAGGACTGGAAATAAAGCACATGAATACAGATGAAAATAAAGAAAAGGTAATGAATATGCTAAGGAAGTATGGGTTGTACAATTTCAGAAACCATTATCCCAGCCAGCTNNACGAAGTGGGAAAAATACTGAGAAAAGAAAAAATAACAACAATATTGGTAACTCACGATATTCCTGAGGCTGTCAGCATTTCGGACAGAGTAATCGTATTTACCGAAAGACCTGCAAAAGTAAAAAAGGAATATGACATTGAATTCAGTCAATGTCAGGGAGAGAGAACTCCGATGAAATGCAGAAACACTCTGGAATTCGGAGAATATTTCAGAGAGATATGGAGGGATTTGGATGCGGGAGAAGAATAAAAGCGCTGTGGACGCTAATATATCTAAAGAACACCGGGAGTATTTGAAGTCGGTAAAAAGAGATAAAAGCTTTATAAGAACAACGCAGATATTAGTGTTTGTTGTTTTTATTGCTATTTGGGAAGGGGCTGCAAGGTATAAGTTAATAGATACATTTTTAATAAGCAGTCCGGGTGCCATATCCGAACTCATATTTAAGTTTATAAAGGACGGAAGCCTGTTCAAGCATTTATATGTTTCAACTACGGAAACTGTGGCGGGTTTTTTCGCGGGAACATTGGCAGGGCTCGGAATTGCTGTCCTGCTTTGGTGGTTTGAGAAGCTTGCGCGGATTACCGACCCATATATTGTTATACTGAACAGTCTGCCTAAGACTGCGCTTGCCCCCATAATTATTTTGTGGGCCGGCATGGGATTCTCGGGCATAGTCGTAACCGCCGCTTCCATATCAGTCATAGTTACAACCATGACACTTTACACAGGATTCATAAATGTGGAAAATGATAAAATCGTGTTGCTGAAAACCATGGGGGCAAATAAATATCAGATTTTAAAAAAGGTAATTATTCCTGCCAATATTCCAGGCATAATGAGTGTCATAAAGGTAAATATAGGACTGTCGTGGATTGGAGTAATAGTTGGTGAGTTCCTTGTGTCAAAGGCAGGTATCGGATATCTGATACTGTACGGAAGTCAGACCTTCAAGCTTGACCTTGTCATGATGGGTGTCTTTGTGCTGGGACTTATTGCCGCCGTGATGTATTTTTTTGCCGCATGGCTGGAGAAAAAGGTAATAAAGTATTGAAAAAAGACGATTTTCGTTATATAATATATTATTGAGGTCAATGATAAAATCAATTAAAGCAGACGAGGGATGAGTATGGAATTGGGAGATAAGATAAGATCACTGAGGTTAAAACAGAAAATCAGCATAGAGCAGCTTTCGTCATTAACGGGCTTAAGCAAGGGACTGATAAGTCAGATTGAAAGAGATATTACGGGACCGTCTGTTGCATCCTTATGGAAAATTTCCAAGGCGCTGAATGTAACGATGAATTATTTTTTTGACGAATATGATGATTTTAATCGGGTTGTCAGAAAAGATGAAAGAAAAAAAATAA
>DOON01000005.1 GCA_003514865.1 Clostridiales bacterium | reverse complement strand
CCATGGGTCTTACAGGCCAGATTAATCATCCGGATGTTCAGGAAAACTGCCGCAAGGTAGTAGAGGCATGTAAAAAGCACGGGGTTATTCCGGGAATAATGACATGGTCGGGTGTAATGGATCAGCATCTTGAAATGGGCTTTAAATTCCTCATAGCCGGAATAGACGGACAGATATTGTACAATGGTATGAAGAGGCTGGTAAATGAATACGAATCAAAAATATAAAAATTACTTTTCGGAATGTTAACTATGATAATATAGTTATGCAAGTATTTTTATTTGCAAGTACACTTTTTTATTATATTATGCTATAATGGTTATAAATTACAGTTTAGAGGTAAAAGTTGGAAGGAAATAGAAGTAAAAGGGTTAATGGAGCCAAGGTTATTATAAGAAGATTGGTGCCCTTGGTTATAGCCATAGTGATATTGGTGATTACCAAGCATCTCATACTGCAGCATCATATAGGCAGCAGCTATGAGATGACGAAACAAATAAATGCTTTCAGCAGACAAAGGACACTGAGTCAGAAAATTACAAACGGCGCTTACGAAATGTACGAATATGAGAACAGCGGCATAATAAGATTTTATCTGAAGGAGCTTAAAGATGCATATGAAGATTTGGACAGAGAATTTATAAATGTCGAAAATATAAGGTTCCAGAAACATGCTTCAAATAATGCCGAAATCGAGGATATCCTCAATGACCTGAAAATAAGTCACATCACTGTTATTTCCGCCTTGGATGATTTGGTTTTTACAGCCGAAAACGATATTTACAACAGAAATGCCGTTATGGAAAAGGCTTCTGTTCTGGAGAATATGGGACTGGAATACATAGACGGCATCGACAGGCTCACGCGTGTGTATGAAAAATGTGCCGTTGAAAATATCCGGTACCTGGCGAGAATAGAAAAAGCAATGTATTATTCTATCCTGCTGTTTATTTTGTTTGCGGTTGTGTTTATATTGGCTCCGTCAATCAATATTATTTCTAAAGGATTTAATGAAATCGAAGAAAGTAACGACAACCTTATGAAGCTGTTTAAAATTGTACACGGTGCAATATTTCTGGTTGATCTGAATACCATGCAGATCATACTTATGAATAAACAGGCTGAAGAGCTCATAGATGCAGAGAATAAGGTAGAAATTTATTTCAACAATTATTTCTGGTTCATGTCTCATGAATATGACGTTATGGAAACAATTACAGGAAGCGATCAGTATGAGAGCAGAGATATGGAAATAATGGTGAACGGAAATAAAAAGATGTATGCTGCCGTAACGTCTGCAAAGACATCCTTCAACAACAGGCAGGCCGTATTGATAGGCCTTTTTGACATATCCGAGCAGAAGCAGGCCGAGCAAGCTTTCAGAAGTCTTGCAATAACTGACAAGCTTACGGGACTTTACAACAGGTATTATTTTGAAAAAAGAGCCGCTGACGAAATAGCTCTGTCTGACAAGTACAATGAGCCATTGTCAATGCTGATGCTTGATTTAGATCATTTTAAAAACGTAAATGACATGTACGGGCACCAAATGGGAGATGATGTACTGCAAAAAACGTCTGCCATAATAAAGAGAGCCACAAGAAAATCAGACTATGTGTTCAGGGTGGGCGGCGAAGAATTTGTGGTACTGATGCCGAATACAAATGTTGACTCAGCAGAAGTTGTCGCAGAAAAAATAAGAAAAGCTCTTGAAAAAAATATTCATCCGGTTGCTGGTAAAATAACCGCAAGCCTCGGTGTTGCGGAAAGGAACAAGGCAGAGCACCTGCAGGACTGGTACAGAAGGGTTGACAGAGCACTGTACTGCGCAAAGGAAGGCGGAAGAAACTGTGTTGTAAACTTTGAAGACAACAGCAATCTTGCGTCGGTTCACATCGAATGGAACAAAGATTGGGAATGTGGCAACAAAGTAATCGACAAACAGCATATGGACCTTATTGAGTATGGAAATACGCTGATTTTTATGAATTTGTCCGGCTATGATTACGATACGGTGCTCAAACAGCTTGACAAACTCCTGAACCATATAGTAGAGCACTTCGAATATGAGGAGAAGGTTCTTGAAGAGGTTGGGTATCCCGAGAGAGTAGAGCATAAAAAAATACATGCCGCTCTAGTGGACAGCGCGCTTAATTTGAGAAAGTCATTTGTTGAAGGAAACATAAACAAAACGTCATTTGTTTCATTTCTGGTAAATGATGTTGTATCAGGACATATGATTGACGAGGATACCAAGTTTTTCTCATATACAAATCTCGACTCCAAAATAGGAGAGACAAATTAATATTATTAAAAAATGAGGAGAGCAATGAAACCAAAAAAGATCGTTGCAAGAAAAATACCCTCACATGTGGAAGAATACATAGGCAAGTACTGCGATTATGAAAAATATGAGGGTGAAGATGCAGCAGGATATGAGGAGCTTCTGAGCNNGGCGTAATGCTTTCTGGAACGAAAGTAGACAAAAATTTATTGGAGCACGCACCTCTTTTGAAGGCAGTCAGCAACATATCTGTTGGCTATAACAATTTTGATATTGAGGCAATGAAGGAAAAGAGCATAATAGGAACAAATACTCCCGGTGTCTTAAACGATACCGTTGCAGATTTAATATTTGCGCTGATTCTTTCATCGGCGAGAAAGATTGTCGAAATGGACCGGTTTGTAAGAGATGGAAAATGGACTTCCACAGATTCGGAGGAGATGTTCGGTAAGGATGTGCACCATTCTACTCTCGGCATAATAGGCATGGGCAGAATAGGGCAGGATGTTGCCAAAAGGGCGCGCTTCGGATTTGATATGGATGTCCTGTACTACAATAGGACAAAGAAGACAGAAGTTGAAGAAATGCTTGGCGTAAAATATGCCGATTTGAATATACTTTTGAGTCAAAGCGACTTCATTCTTGTAATGACTTCCCTCACAGACGAAACATATCATATGATTGATGAGGAGCAGTTTAACCTCATGAAGAGGGATGCAATATTCATCAATGTTTCAAGAGGGGCCACAGTTAACGAAAAAGCTCTTATAAAGGCTCTTGAAGAAAAGAAAATTTCAGGTGCCGGCCTTGATGTTTATGAAAAGGAGCCCATTGATATGGATAATCCTCTGGTAAAAATGCCAAATGTGGTGTTGACACCTCATGTAGGCTCAGCAACGAAAAAAACAAGAAGCGACATGGCAATGCTTGCAGCTCAGAATCTGGTAAAGGCGCTTTGCGGAGAAATACCTCCGAATATAGTTCCCGAGCTGAAGGCAGGTAATTAAAGTTAGCCAAAATAGCATATCGCACAAAAAATTACATAAAATTTCAAATTATAGTTAAAACAAAACAGGTAATAATAATTGAAGAAAGTTTATTAATTAAACTTCAAAACTATAACTATAAGAAATTATATGGAAGGTAAGGTGCGGAAATGGAAAATCACAATCCAGGTGTAAAATGTGTTGTTAATACTTGTCATTATTATGCAACGGGAGATTACTGCAACGCTCAGAAAATAGAAGTTCAGCATAAAAATGCAAAGACCTCTTCTGAAACAGACTGTGCTACTTTTAAGCCAGGCAATCACAACAGCATGTCATAGTTACATTATAAATACAAAAAGCGGCGGATTATCCGCCGCATATTTTTTATATTAATCTCTTCGGCATTTCCTGATGCAGCGTTCTTCGCATTCACAGTCGTCGTCTTCTTCTAAAGCGTCTTCAAGCAGTTCAATCAGGCACTTAAAAACACAATCACAGTCGCGTCTTCTTCTTCCTTCGCCCTTCACATTGTCATCACAGTTGTCGGGTCTGTTGTTCCGGCAATTGCAGTTGCGGTGGCAGTTGCAGTTGCGGTGGCAGTTGCANNACAATCGAAAACACAGTCACAGTCACATCTTCTTCCACCCTGATTTCCGTTTTCCGGTCTATCGGGTCTTTCGCAGTTTGATCCTGCTACATTATTTGATTCGTCAAACATAATAACACCTTTTCTTGTAAATTTTTTTTAAAGGTCAAGCCTAATGATATAATATTCTGTACTTATTAAAGTGTTACAACATTAAAAAAAATTCCGTACAAACCTTAAAGGTTTATACGGATATTCTGTGATCTTATTATTTAAGCCTTACCAAGATTTTCTGACTGAGCTATGAGCATGCCCAAAAGCATCATGGCACAGCCCGCGTATCCCTTTACAGGAAGTATTTCCTCAAGCATAATTGCTCCGCCTATGGCG